>JASFBJ010000013.1 GCA_030149585.1 Desulfobacterales bacterium
TTATTATTCAAAGGAGGCAGTATGAGTAATGAAGTAAATTATTATAAGGCAAAATATCCTGTCCGGGTAGTTACAGCTACCTCTCTTTTTGACGGTCATGATGCTTCTATCAACATAATGCGCCGCATTTTGCAGGATACCGGGGTTGAAGTAATTCATCTGGGGCATAATCGTTCTGTGGCCGAGATTGTTGATGCAGCCATTCAAGAAGACGTGCAAGGGATTGCCGTATCCAGTTATCAGGGGGGGCATGTTGAATTTTTTAAATATATGATTGATCTTTTAAAAGAAAAAAATGCTACTCATATCAAAATTTTTTGCGGCGGTGGCGGTGTCATTGTTCCTGAAGAAATAAAAGAGCTGGAGGCATATGGCGTTGCCAAGATCTATTCTCCTGAAGATGGCACTAAATTGGGTCTCCAGGGAATCATTAATCATATGGTGAAACTTATGGATTTTTCCATGGTGGATGAATCCAGATGGGATTTAACTGATCTTTCGCCGTCAAATAAAAAATTAACTGCTAATTTGATAACTACTGTTGAGCAAACCAAATCCAGCGGCAATAAGCATTTTAAAAAGCTTCTCGCCCAACTGGCTCAAAAGGCAGACCGGCAAAAAACCCCGGTTATCGGCATCACAGGCACTGGCGGGGCAGGCAAATCATCATTAACTGATGAAATAATTTTACGATTATTGCATGATCTGCCGGAATTAACTGTGGCAATCATCAGTTGTGATCCTTCCCGTCGTAAAACCGGCGGAGCCCTTCTGGGTGACCGGATTCGAATGAATTCCATTGGAAATGACCGGGTTTTTATGCGTTCACTTGCAACCCGCAGTTCAAGGTCTGAAATCCCTGAATCTTTAGCAGAAGCAATCATTGTAGCCAAGGCTTCCGGCTATGGCCTGATTATAGCGGAAACAGCTGGAATCGGTCAGGGAGATTCACGGGTCAGCGATCTTTCAGATGTGGCTATTTATGTGATGACCAGTGAGTTTGGAGCTGCTTCCCAGCTGGAAAAAATTGATATGCTGGATTATGCGGATCTTGTGGTAATCAATAAATTTGAGAAAAGAGGTGGTGAGGACGCAGTTCGGGACGTGCGAAAACAGGTTCAGCGAAATCGCAATCAATTTGAAGTGCCGGCAGAAGAGATGCCGGTTTTCGGCACCATTGCGTCCAAGTTTAATGATGACGGGGTCACAGCTCTTTATCATGGAATACTTGAAGCAATTAAAATAAAAACTGATGTTGCTTTTGAAACAAGTCTGAGCAAACCAGACAGCCGGATCTCTTCCTCCAAAACCATTATTATCCCAATACAGCGGACCCAGTATCTTTCTGAAATTGCCGGCATTGTCAGAAATTATCATAAAGAGACAAAGGAAAAGGCAGCAATAATTCGTGAAATATGGCATCTTGAGGAAACCGTCAAATCTTTAAATGAAGAGAATTCCGCAGGAATGCTGACCTGCCTGAAAGAAAAAATTGAGCTGGCTAAAGCAAAACTGGATAAAGAGACAACCGAACTGAAAAACGAATGGCAGATAACCAGGAAAGCCTACAGCAAAGAGGAACTTGTCTACCAGGTGAGGGATCGGGAGATCCGTGTACCTTTATATAAAGAATCCCTCTCCCGTAAAAAAATTCCAAAGATAGTTCTGCCGAAATTTGAAGATCCTGGTGAAATATATAGCTGGCAGAGAAAAGAAAATATTCCCGGAAAATTTCCCTTTACTGCCGGTGTTTTTCCGCTGAAACGCGTTGATGAAGATCCTACCAGAATGTTTGCCGGGGAAGGAGATCCAGCCAGGACAAATAAACGATTTAAACTGGTTTCCGCTAATTCCACAGCCAAACGGCTCTCCACAGCCTTTGATTCAGCGACCCTTTATGGCTATGATCCGGACATTCGTCCTGACATCTATGGAAAAATAGGAACTTCAGGAGTCAGTATCTGCACACTGGATGATGTAAAAGTTCTTTACGGTGGCTTTGAACTGTGCGCTCCTACAACCTCGGTTTCAATGACAATCAATGGCCCTGCTCCAATTATGCTGGCCATGTTCTTAAATACGGCGATTGATCAGCAAATTGATAAATTCAAAGCTCAAAATAATCGGGAACCTGAACCTGCTGAATATAATAAAATTCGTAAAACAGCGCTCTCCACTGTGCGCGGCACAGTCCAGGCTGATATTTTAAAAGAGGACCAGGGCCAAAATACATGTATCTTTTCCATTGAGTTTGCCCTGAAGATGATGGGAGATATTCAGGAATATTTTATGAAGAATAATGTTCGTAATTTTTATTCGGTTTCCATCTCAGGTTATCATATTGCCGAGGCCGGAGCTAACCCCATTACCCAGCTTGCCCTGACCCTGGCCAATGGATTTACCTATGTGGAATATTATCTTTCACGGGGTATGCCGATTAATAATTTTGCGCCTAATCTCTCCTTTTTCTTCTCCAATGGTATGGATCCTGAGTATACGGTTATAGGCCGGGTCGCCCGCAGGATCTGGTCGATTGCAATGAAGCGAAAATATGGAGCTTCGGTTCGTTCCCAAATGCTTAAATATCATATTCAAACTTCCGGGAGATCTCTTCACAGCCAGGATATTCAGTTTAATGATATTCGCACTACCTTGCAGGCCCTGTGCGCAATTTATGATAATTGTAACAGCCTGCATACAAATGCCTTTGATGAAGCAATTACTACCCCCAGCCCTGAATCCGTCAGACGAGCCCAGGCAATTCAACTGATCATCAATCGGGAATGGGGGCTGACAATAAATGAAAATATGAATCAGGGCAGTTTTATTGTAGAAGAGTTAACACGTCTGGTGGAAGAAGCCGTTCTGATTGAATTTGACAGAATTACTGAACGCGGCGGGGTCCTGGGTGCCATGGAAACCGGTTACCAGCGCAGCAAAATTCAGGAAGAGTCCATGCATTACGAAATATTAAAACATGACGGTCGATATCCAATTATAGGGGTTAACACCTTTTGCGATCAAACCGTTGTAGGAGAAGATCTTAACGATGCCGTTGAATTGGCACGGGCTACTGATGAGGAAAAACAGTCCCAGTTAAAGCGGTTAAAAGATTTTCAAACCCGGCATGCCGAAGATGCACCAGAGGCCTTGAAACATCTGCAAGAGGTGGCCCTTGCCGGTGAAAATGTTTTTGCCGAACTGATTAGCTGTGTCCGTTTTTGTTCTCTTGGAGAAATCGTCAATGCCCTGCATAATGTGGGCGGACAGTATCGGAGGAATATGTAATAAGGTTTTCACCTCTATCCTTTAAAAATTAATTATCTGAAAATTAATAGATAATTTTACTTTGTTATTTCCAGTTTGCCTGGAAAAGGAGATTTTAATTATGCAAGAAGCAGTAATTGTAGGAGCAGTGAGAACACCTTTGGGCAGCTTTAACGGCACATTAAACAGTTTGGGAGCTACAGCGCTCGGGGCCCTGGTTATTGAAGAGTCAATCAAAAGAGCGGGACTTGAAAAAGAGGTGGTTGACGAAATTATTATGGGGCAGGTATTGCCGTGTGGTTATGGTCAGAACCCCGCAAAACAGGCGGCTGTAAAAGCCGGCATGCCCTGGGAAGTTGAATGTATTACCATCAATAAAGTATGCGGTTCATCTTTAAAGGCGGTGATGCTGGCTGCCCAGGCTATTTCTGTGGGAGATGCCGAGGTGGTGGTAGCCGGCGGCATGGAGAGTATGAGCATGGCTCCCTATTATCTGCCCCAGGCCCGAACCGGTTATAGAATGGGTCCCGGACGGATTGAAGATCATATGATTCACGATGGTTTGTGGGATATTGTAAATGATTTTCATATGGGAATATCAAATGAACTCTGTTCTGAAAAATATAATATCAGCCGTGAAGCTCAGGATCGCTTTGCTGTTGAATCTTATAAACGGGCTATGGATGCCATAAACAACGGAAAATTTGATGATGAAATTTTGCCGGTGCAAGTTCCTCAGCGAAAAGGAGAGCCGATTTTATTTTCCAAAGATGAGTGTGCGAGAAAGACCGATTATAATATTATGTCCAAAATGAAACCCGCCTTTCAAAAAAACGGGGTGGGCACTGCCGGGAATGCTTCAATTATAAGCGACGGGGCAGCAGCTGTTGTGGTTATGTCACGCAAAAGGGCAACAGCTTTAGGATGTAATATTATTGCTACAATCGGCGCTCAGGCCTCTTATGGCGTTGATATGAAATATGTTCTGGTTGCTCCGATCTGGGCCATTCCCAAATGCATCAAAAAACAGGGAATCAGGCTTGCGGATGTGGATCTTTTTGAAATCAATGAAGCCTTTAGCGGTTCTTCTCTGGCAATCTTGCAGGAACTTGAGCTGAATCCTGAAATTATAAATGTTAATGGAGGCAGTGTTTCTCTTGGACATCCAATTGGAGCCAGTGGTTGCAGAGTTTTGGTTACGCTGCTCCATGAAATGAAAAAGCAGAATAAAAATACGGGGTTAGCTTCGTTATGTTTAGGTGGCGGAGAAGCTGTGGCTTTAATCGTTAAACGCTAAAGGAGTTTATATGCCGAAAAAAAAAACAGAAAGTCTTATTCCGGTAGGTAAAAAAATTAAAAAAGCCAGACTTGATAAAAAAAGAACACATGCAGATTTGGCCAATGAAACCGGTTTTTCTACTGATTATCTAAAAAAAGTAGAATCCGGTGAAACCACTCCCCCTGTTGGTACTTTGCTCCAGATTGCAAGAGCTTTGGAAATTGACTCCGATGTATTATTAAAAGAATCGCCGACCAGCCTTAAAGACCGCATTCAGGCTTATACCAAACGAACGGATAATTATGCCTACCAGACTTTGTCACCAGGAGCGGAAAATAAGCATCTAAAAGCCTTTAAAATTATGATTGATGCAATGCAGGACCACAGGGGTGTGGGCTATCACCATGAAGGGGAAGAATTCGTATATGTCTTAAGCGGTAAAATTGAAGTTATGGTGGGCGATCATGCCAATATTCTTAGAGAAGGAGAATCTCTTCATTTTAATTCAGGAATTCCTCATAACTTAAAAAATCTCGGCAAAAAACAGGCTGAACTACTGGTAGTGCTTTATGTCCCGTAATGACTAAGGAACGAGGACTAAATTTATTGATGCAGGATTATCTGAGAAAATCCTTTTGGCTGGGAAAAATGGGAGTATTTTATGACATTTAAGCTTACAGATGAACAATTAATGATTCAAACCATGGTCAGAGAGTTTTCCAGACGGGTTGTGGCGATAACTGCTGCACAGCGGGATATAACTAAAGAGTATCCTGCTGATAATTTAAAACAAATGGGAGAGCTGGGACTTTTAGGTATGATGGTGCCCTTTGAATATAATGGCTCGGATTCCGATACAATTGGTTATGTGCTGGCCCTTTCCGAAGTTGCCTACTCTTGTGCAGCTACTGCCGTAATCATGTCCGTTCATAACTCTGTTGTTTGTGAAAGCATTTTAAAATTTGCTAATGATGAACAAAAGGAAAGATATCTTAAACCCCTGGCTGCCGGAAAATATATTGGCGCCTTTGCCTTAACCGAGCCTGAAGCTGGTTCTGATCCAGTCAGTCAGATCACAACTGCGCAAAAGGACGGCAATTTCTATGTTATTAACGGTACTAAAAGATTTATCACCACCGGCAAAAACAGTGGGCTCGTCATCGTGACCGCCAAAACCGACCATGCCAAAAAGCATAAAGGCATCAGCGCCTTTTTGGTAGAACATGATACGCCTGGGTTAAAAGTTGGTAATATTGAAGAGAAAATGGGGCTGCGGGCTTCTGATACCACAGACCTTCATTTTGAAGAGTGCCGGGTGCCTGCTGAAAATATGCTGGGTAAAGAGGGCGAAGGATTTAAAATAGCAATGACCGCTCTTGATGGGGGACGGATTGGAATTGCCGCTCAATCTGTGGGGGTGGCTCAGGCAGCTCTTGACGAGGCGGTTAAATATGCCAAAAGCCGGGATCAATTTGGCCATAAAATTTCAAAGTTTCAGGGCCTGCGCTGGATAATTGCGGATATGGCCACCCAGATTGAGGCAGCCCGCCAGTTAACGCTTTCCGCCGCAGCCATGAAGGATCGTGGAGAAAAGTTTACAACCCAGGCTTCCATGGCCAAATTATTTGCCTCTGAAATGGTAAACAAGATTACTGCTCAGGCACTTCAAATGCACGGTGGATATGGATTCACCAAGGATTATCCTGTAGAACGCTTTTACAGGGATGCCAGGGTCTTTACAATTTATGAAGGAACTTCTGAAATTCAGCGTGTTGTTATCTCCAATAACATTTTAAAAGATAAAAGACGGCCTTGATTTTCATTATTGCACAAAAAGATAATAAGTTTGCCGATAAAAGGTGGCATACTTTTTCGCAGATAAATTAAAACCACCTTTTTATCTATAGTTATCAATGGATGTAATTCAGGTACGGTTTTTGCAGGCATAAATAGATCAGAGAATCATTTTCCAGATAATTTAAATTTTATTAAAACTATGATCATGCTAATCAAAAAATTTCTGTTTTTTTATGCGGTCTTGCTTGTTTCAGCCACTTTGCTGTTTATCAGCCCTGTTATGGCTGATATTTATATGTATATCGACAGCGGCGGTGTTTTACACTTTACCAATATGCCTACTTCATCAGATTATCGTCTTTTTGTAAGAGAGAGACCCAATATAACCAAAAGTTCTGGATTATCCGGCAAATATGACCGTTATATAAAAAAGGCGGCAAATAAGAACGATATCCCTTTCCATTTGCTAAAAGCCCTGATTAAGACTGAATCCAATTTTAATCCCAGTGCGGTTTCCTCAAAAGGCGCCATGGGTCTGATGCAGATCATGCCTGAAACCGCAAAATTACTGGAAATCGATAACCCCTTTGATCCCCAGGAAAATATTGCAGGCGGGTCTAGATATTTAAAATCGTTATTAGATAAATTTGATGGTAAGTTGCCCATGGCTCTGGCAGCTTATAATGCCGGACCCACTATCGTGGCTCGCCATAACAGCATTCCTCCATATCCGGAAACACAAAATTATGTTAAAAAGGTAATGAAGTATTATAATCTCCTCAAAAAAACTTGATATGCCAGCCCATTGATCAATTGATCAATGGCAAATAGATCACCTTTATAATTAATTTTTATATGCTCTCAAAATCGAAGATGGTCTCTACGAGGATGCGACCGGATTGGTTGATACCGGAAGATGAATGATAAAAAGTGTACCCTGTCCGTGTTCCCCTTTTTTGCCATATGCAGATGAAGGTGGACTCTTCACTTCTATTTTGCCTTTATGTTCCTGGATTATACCGAAAGTTACCGCCAATCCAAGACCGGTTCCTTTTCCCACAGGCTTGGTTGTATAAAACGGGTCAAATATCCTGTCAATTTTTTCAGGTGGAATTCCATGCCCGGTATCGAGGATATTTATAATTACCTCAGCAGGTTGTACATTATAGTGTGTTGAAATGGTGATCATACCTTCTCCGCTAATAGCATCAAAAGCATTATTCACCAGGTTGATAATTGCCTGTTCAATCTTCTCCTTATCTCCAATAACAGGCGGGAGATAAGGAGAAAGCCGACGCACAAGTGAAACCCGGTCAAGACTGAAGGTATGCTCAACAACTGATAATACCTCTTCTATGGTCTCGTTGATATTTAAAAGGCTCATGGTGCTTTCTGTTCGACGGGAGAATCTGAGCAGGTCTGCAACAATTTTTTTACAAATCCTGGTTTGTTTTTCTATTATTTTTAAATCATTAAAAGCCTGGCTTTTGGGTTTTTCTTCTTCGAGCAAAAGCTGCGCATATCCTAATATAATACCCAGAGGGGTGTTGATTTCATGTGCTATGCCCGCGATAAGCTGGCCGATCGATTCCATCTTTTGTGCCTGTGCAAGCTGTTCCTGAACCAGTTTGAACTCTGTAATATCCCGGCCACTGCATAAAAGTCCTCCAATTTTTCCATCAGCCTCATAAACCGGTATTTTAACCATATGAAGCCATTTGTTTTTGTTGTCGCCGTATATAATATTATTTTCTTTAACCATTGGTTTGCCTGATTTCAGGATATTGAGGTCTTCTTTGAGGTATTTTTCAGCCACGCTTTTGGAAAAAAGATCAAAATCGGTTTTGCCGATAATTTCTTGTTCCGCCCTGTTGATCAGATCGCAAAATGACTTGTTTGCGGAAAGATAAACCAGGTTGAGATCCTGCATGAAGACAAAGTCGGGCGTGGCATCCAGTACAGTCTTAAGAAGCAGGCGCTGTTCTTTCAGAATTTTTTCAGAATTTTGGAGTTCGGATAAATGTGTTTTTAAAGACAGGGCCATGGAGCTGAAACTTTCTGCCAGGCTCTGGATTTCATCGCCCGAGCATTTATGATAAACTCGGCAATTTATACAGCTTGATATTTTTTGGGCATATTCACCTTCAACACAGTCAGGACAGAGAGTTCCTGCCAAATACCAGCAGCGCTGGTGAATTTTTCCATATGCCGGGCACTCTTTTTTGTTGCATGGCATAATTTCCCAGCAGTTTTTTTTGAGTAAAGGTGCTGTCTGAACATCAAGGTTGCCCATAAGTGCCTGTTCAGAAGATTCATGAAGAATTTTAATGCGGCGGGTTACAGGCAAAGCCACGGCTGTACCTACGAATATGGCAATAATAATTACAATTCCCGTTGACAGAAATGTACTCCACCAGAGACGGTTTATCGCCTCTTGAACTTTAGTTCTGAGTAAGCCCAGGCGTATGGTTCCAAAGCGATCTTTGTCAATTATTACAGGAAATGCATAATCGCAAATAAGCTGTTTGCCTGTATCAAGCAGGTGCAAGCTGTATTTTTGAATATCTGAAACAGTATTTGCCCCTTTCAGTTCCACGGGAAAACCGCCTTTGAAAGTATGTACAAGTGGTTTTCCTTTATTATTCAGGACAAATGTATAGAAAATGTCGTCACTTAACCGAACAGTTTCATCCACAAGAATTTTCATCCTGAAAAAATCCATGGCAAGAATTGGTTCAGCCATTCTTGAAGCAAGAGTGGTACCGATTGAAATTCCGCGGTTTTTGTTTTCCTCCAGCAAAGCTTCTTTTATGATCATGCTGACAACAAAAAAGATAACTATCCCAAGAAGCAGGAGCAAAGAAAAAAGGCCCAGGTAAATTTTGCTTCTAAAACCGAGTTTCATAGCATATATCCTAATTCAAATTTATCTGCTGAACTGATTAAACACCGATTTTACAGTAGACTATATTTATAATCAATATCAATATCTTAGCATATTATAATTCAAACAACAATTAAAATGCCTGGGAAATAAATATTTGATTAATACCTTGATATTTAAATATATTATTGCTAAATTAATTAAATATTGAATCGGATATTTGCCCACAGTATTGGATATCACAGGTTGTAGCAACACACCTTGTCGTTGCGGCAGTGGAAAAAAATACAAGAAATGCTGTGATGGTATAGGCTTTAAGATAATGACTTTGGGAAGGCCAGAGGGAGGAAGGCGTATTATAATACTCCGACGACCGATAACGCACCCAAAATCTTTATCTTAGAGTCTATATCTATAATTTGTTTCTTGATCTTTAAATCTTATGTATATAAATTAATAGCCAAATCTTAATAAGGCATAAAAATGAAATCTAAAAATATCCCTTTAAATGAACGTATTATTTTTGCACTTGATGTAGATTCTCTGGAAAAATGCGAAAAGTGGCTTGATCTTCTTGGCCCGCATATAAACTTTTTTAAGGTAGGCCTTGAACTGTTTATAGCTGAAGGATTTAAAGCAGTTGATGCAATAACTAAACGAGGCCATAAGGTTATGGTTGATCTTAAACTTTTTGATGTTCCGGAAACTGTTAGCTCAGCAATTTCAGTATTAAAAGAACGAAATGTTACTTTTGCTACAGTGCATGGTAATGATCCAATAATACGGGCTGCAGTTAAAGTTAAAAACGGGCTTAAAATTCTTGCTGTAACTGTTCTAACCAGTTTTGACGAAGACGATATGAAAGAGCTTGGATTAACCGGGACAGTTGAAGATTTAGTCTTTCAGCGAGCTAAAAAGGCAATATCACTTGGATGTGACGGCATTATTTCTTCCGGCCGTGAGGCTGAAAGAGTGAGAAACGAACTGGGCAATAATTTTATCATAGTTACACCGGGTATTCGTCCAGGAAAAAATATTGAAATCCCGGAAGATGACCAAAAAAGAATTACAACAGCTCAGAATGCTGTAATAAATGGAGCCGACTATGTTGTTGTAGGGCGACCCATTAAAATGGCAAAAGATCCAATATCTGTTATAAAATCCATGCAACAAGAAATTGAAAAAGGTTTAAAGAGAAAATAATATGATTTGTGAATTCAAATAAGCTGGAAAAAAAGGTTAATTTTTCATGAACAAATTAAAAAATTTAATTAAAACAAGGTGTTTTAAACAAACTGATACACCATCTTTTTCATTGGTTTCTGGTAAAAAAAGTTGCTTTTATTTTAACATGAAGAAAGTCACTTATTTCCCGGAAGGCGAATTTCTTACAGGGCAGGCGGTATATGATAAAATTCAGGAACTCGGTCTCAAGCCTAAATCGATTGGCGGGCTTACTATGGGCGCCGACCCAATAGCGGTTGCTGTTTCCTTTACCTCTTTTTTAAAAGATAATCCTATTGAAGCTTTTTCCATTCGCAAAGAACCCAAAGCACACGGCCTGGGGTTACAGATTGAAGGAAATATCAAATCAGGTGACCCTGTTATTATTATAGATGACGTTGTTACTACAGGAAAATCCACCATACAGGCTATTAATATTGCAAGAGAACACGGCTTAAATGTTTTATGTGCCATGATTCTTGTAGATCGATGCGAAGAAAACGGACGGCAAAATATTGAAGCTCAGGGAATTGAAGTCTATTCAATATTTACAATACATGATTTTGAAATTAAGGAGGAATTCAATGTTGAGCTCTCCGCTTCCAGCTCTTCATGATAAAGAAGGAGATAAAATCCCATCCTCTTTTCCCTTTGTGGTGGATACCCATGTGCATATTTTCCCGGATGGAATTTTTAAAGCTATCTGGAAGTGGTTTGACCAGTATGGATGGCCTATTCGTTATTGCCTGAATTCAAGAGAAATACTGGATTTTTTATTATCAAGGGGAATTGACCATATTATAGCCTTTCAATATTCTCATAAAAAGGGCATTGCCCGTGATTTAAATAAATACATGGTTGAAATATGCAGTAAATATCCTGGGCAGGTTACAGGTATGGCAACCGTCTTTCCTGGTGAACCTGAAGCTGCCGGCATCCTCAAAGACGCTTTTGAATCAGGTCTGAAAGGAGTAAAACTACACGCTCATGTGCAGTGTTTTGATATGAATTCCGACCAGATGGACATTATTTATAAGGTGTGCACGGCTAATGGTAAACCAATAGTGATGCATGTAGGCAAAGAGCCGAAATCTCCAGCTTATAATTGCGATCCATATTTGCTGTGCAGCGCTGGAAAACTGGAAAATGTGATAAAAAAATATCCTGATTTAAAGGTATGTGTACCTCATCTTGGAATTAATGAGATTGAACCATATCAGCAGCTTATTAAAAAATATGATAATCTCTGGCTTGATACTGCCATGGCCCTGGCCAACTATTTTACTGATATGAATCCACCCCGATTAGATGCAATGCGGATTGATCGAATCATGTATGGATCAGATTTTCCCAATATCCCCTATGCCTGGGATCGCGAACTTAAATTAATTGACAGGGCAAATCTTACGGAAAAAACCCTTGAATTAATTATGGGTAAAAATGCTGTTGATTTTTTTTTAATAGAATAATAGATGAGCAAATTCTGTTTTTTAGCTAAGGAACAGACCTGCCGATTCACACCCTGATCCAGTTAAAAACCCCGGAACATCCAGGCAATTATGCAAAAAACAGCACCAATGGATAACAGCCACGGCCCCAAATAGATTTTCTGTTTTTTTTCTTTTGAGCTTTGAATCAGGCAGCTTAGCATATATCTTTTAACTTTTACTAAAAAGTTCTGATCTATATTAAAATTGTCCAGTGAATCAGAAAATTGAAGATGAATAATCTCTAATGTGTCAGACAGCAAAGCCGCGTAATCAGGCCTTGGGTCTCCTTTAGCCAGAGCGGCCAGCAATACTTTCGGCCCTTGACTGATAAATATTCGATAATCACCGAATTGCAATATATCTATATTTTGCCCTTTTCCATCCTGAAAATGTCTAGCCGCAAAATCGCGGATAGCGGTAAGCATGCTAACCAGCATATCAGAATCAGCGGATTCAATACCCAAAGCAGCCAGGCTCTGTAAAACCACTCCATTATCCCTTTTGAGCAGAAAAACCTGCTCTACCTGATAACTGACTGTTTTAGATTGTAAAATTTCTTTAAAACTTTTTTTCTTTTTAAAACTTTCCAGCCGCCATTTAAGAGCATTGAACGAGAACCAGTTTTGTCCCAGGCAATTCATAAAAGCTGTGATGTCACGCAATTTGATCAAAACAGCATTGCCAAAAGCAGGTATCAGAACCTTGGCCACAGCTTCTTTTAAAACCCCTGGGTTATCGCGCACTGAATCCAAAAGCGCCTTTTCAATTAAGGGTACCAGAAAATTGTTAATGCGCTGATCCAGGCCTGACCGAATAGCCATAGCTTCCGCCAAAACCTTACTCACATCCTGAGCCCTTAGAGCATGATTATCTATGTGCTCTCCCAGCCGTAAAAGTTCCATTTGCTCCGGCTCAAGCAAAAGCCTTCGAAGCCTGATCAGCTCATCTGCCGCCGAATTTTCAAAATTGTCTGGCTCAGCATAAGAAGCAGGAAAATCATGATGAAAATCATTCATCAAGCTCATCATCCACAGTTGAAGAGTTTTCCAGGTCAAGTTCATCACTTAAGCGCATAGCCATTTCAAGAAAAAGTTCGGACATTGCCCCCCGCTCAACCTTGGCGCTGCTCAAAATTTCAGTTGATTGACGCATAGCCCTTGCAGATTCTTCATGTTTACGCCTGATCTCATCTGTCAGATCTTTGGACTGGTCAAGCAAGCGGCTTACCACATCCCTCAAACTATCATTAAGTTGTTCATCTATTTGTTGAATCCGCTGTTCAAGAGTTTGAGTGGCTTCAGACATGGAGGCCGCGAGTTCGCTGACTGTCTGAAGGCGGGTTTCCTGCTCAACTTTCCATTTCTCGCTTAAAAGCTCGATCTCTTTTTTAGTGTAGCTTTCAAAGGCATCATAGCGCTGGAAAAGTTCTTCCCGTAAATCAGTTAATGCATTATCAAAACGGGTTTCCAGTCCATCAAATCTATTTTTAAATTTACTAACCTGATTGCCAATAATAATATTACGGATTTTACCCATGGTATCGAGTTCCTGTACTGCAGGCTCCTTGACTTCATCGTCCTCAAATTCAGCTTGGCCGATATCACTATCATCTGCGGTATCGGCTTGATTTTCACAGACTTTGGCTTCACTAAAAAGTTGCTCCGGGCTATCAGCTTTTTCATCAGATATATCAGTCTCCAAATCGTCATTCTGATTCTTTTCCGGCTGATTATCTTCCGGATCATCTGAATATTTATCGGCTTTGTCGATTTCACCGCTATATTCAGCATTTTCACCATACTGATTAACCTGGTACTCGCCTGATTCCTTGTCTGGTTCCTCGTCTGATTCAAAATTCTCACTGGAAGTATAAGACCCGCCACCCTGGTCACTCTCCGCTGTCTTTTCAGTGTAAGTGTTCACATAATAGCTCCCATCCTCACTCATAGCCTTCTCCCTTATTAATAATGAATAGAAATTTTCCTGTTTTGCGCTGATTGGGCACCATGCCGCACCAGCCAATAAAAATAATATCTTAATAAATTCTGAAAAATTTAAAACGCCCTTAAATAAATAATTATAAACCTTTTTTGACTTTCATTCAAGTAAAGTTTTTAATCAATTTTAAAAACAGCGGCCAGCAGGCAAGTGGAATTAAGGTTGCCAGCAAAATACTTATCTTTTTTTGACCAGGCCATCTAAAACAACTTATTTCATATTTGACAAGCACACCTGTTTTTTGACATACTTTAATGAAAATTTCTATTATGATAAGGCAAAATTATGACTATTTCCCCAAAAGAAAACAGCCAGGCATCTGACCAGACAAAAGGGCCGTCCAATTTTATCAGAATAATTATCGCGCAGGATTTGGAGCAAAATAAAAATCAGGGCAGGGTGGTAACCCGATTTCCACCGGAACCCAATGGTTATCTTCATATCGGTCATGCCAAATCAATCTGCTTAAATTTTGGTTTGGCTGCTGAAAATAAAGGCGGGATTTGTAATTTGCGATTTGACGATACCAATCCTGCCAAAGAAGATGCTGAGTATGTGGAATCCATTAAGGAAGATGTGCGCTGGCTGGGATTTGACTGGGGGACTAATATTCATTTCTCTTCCGACTATTTTGAACAGCTCTATGAATATGCTCTGCAGCTGATAAAAAAAGGAAAAGCCTATGTGGACAGCTTAAGTGCATCTGAAATCAGGCAATACAGGGGAACTTTGACCGAGCCCGGCCAAAACAGCCCCTTTCGAGAACGTTCAATAGCAGATAATCTGGATTTATTTGAAAAAATGCGTCAGGGCCTTTTTGCCGATGGTACTCATGTGCTGCGCGCAAAGATAGATATGGCTCACCCAAATCTTATTATGCGGGATCCAACCTTATATAGAATCAGAAAAATATCTCATCACCGCACAGATGATAAGTGGTGTATTTACCCCATGTATGATTTTACGCATTGTCTGTCAGATGCCATTGAAGGCATTACTCACTCCATCTGTACGCTGGAGTTTGAAAATAACCGGACATTATATGACTGGGTTCTGGATCAACTGGATGTACCCTGCCATCCCCAGCAGATAGAATTTGCCAGGCTTAATTTGAGCTATACTATTATGAGCAAACGCAAATTAAAGGGACTGGTTGAAGACGGCCTGGTCAGCGGCTGGGATGATCCGCGCCTACCAACCATTTCAGGACTCAGGAGGCGGGGATATACCCCAAGAGCCATTCGCAATTTTTGTGAACGCATCGGGGTTGCCAAAAAAGACAGCACAGTGGACGTGGCCCTGCTGGAGTTCAGCATCCGGGAAGATTTAAACAAAATTGCGCCACGGGTAATGGGCGTTTTGCGGCCTCTAAAGATTATCATTGACAACTATCCTGAAGATAAAACCGAAGACCTTGAGTTTGTCAATAATCCAGAAGATCCATTAATGGGATCACGGCAGGTACCCTTTGGAAAAGAGCTTTATATTGAAAAAGACGATTTTATGGAAAACCCTCCCAAAAAATTTTTCCGACTGGCTTTAGGAAGGGAAGTCAGGCTGCGCTATGCCTATTATATCACCTGCAATGAGGTAATCAAAAATCCTGAAACCAAAGAAATCATTGAACTGCACTGCACCTATGATCCTGCCACCAAAGGCGGTTCATCACCTGATGGCAGAAAAGTTAAGGGCACACTCCACTGGGTTGCAGCGGCTCATGCAGTTACAGCCCGGGTTCGCCTCTATGATCGTTTATTTATAAAGCATAACCCGCAAAAAAGTGAGAAAGGAAATGATTTAATATCAAATATTAATCCTGACTCTCTGGAAATATTAACAGGTTGCAAGGTTGAACCATCACTGGCCAGGGTAAAACCAGGAGATAGATATCAGTTTGAAAGACTAGGATATTTTTGCGTGGATAATAAAGAGACTAAAGATGATAAACCGGTTTTTAACAGAACCGTGGCCCTGAGAGATTCCTGGGCCAAAATTGAAAAGGCAAGAAAACAAAAAAAAGGTGTAATACTTAAAAAAAAGAACAAGTTGCGCTAAAATATTTTCCCGCCTGGTTCCCACGCTCTGGCGTGGGAACGAGAAAGAAAAATGAAGGATGCCCAAGCTTATTAGTAAAATTACTCTTTTGGATGACAGGCATTACAGCTGGTGGGGCCTGTGTCCGGCATCTTGTCATGGGTTGTCACCCTTGACAGTTCAAGGATTAAATTCTGATTTTTAATCTGTTTATGACAGCCAATGCACTGTTTATGAAAAGCTGTTTTATAATATTTAAGCTCAGCATCTTTTTGCAGATTTTTTTTGCCGGATTTTTTGGGTGATTCAGTTATATCATGACAGCCTGAAGTAGTACAGTTCTGGATAGTTTCTTTTCCTGTCCATTTGTGATGACAATCCTTGCACGCATAATCAAAATGAACTGAATGGGGAAATTCAACTGCCGCCCGCCTGGCTTCAATCCCATCCGGGGCTTCAAGCGTTATCTCACCCATGGGAATACACATTGGCTCTTCACTTGCACCTGCAATGCCCCATATAAACCCGCCAAATAATATAACCAATACCCCAGTGACCATTATAACATTTCTGCTCATCCTTAAATTCTCCCTAAAATTATATCAATTATGGATTCCATATAAATATCTTTATTTAAATTTATTATTTTAAATAATATAAACAGTAATTTTTTTCAATAACTATTTTTCCGCAAGGCTAAGGTCTTACAAATCTCACAGCCCCGCATTCCTTCTGGCTGACAGTTTTTTTCTCAAAAATTGTTTCCTGCTGTGCACTGACAATATTGGCAACAACATGATAGCCTTTTATAAAAGTCTCCGAGGTCCAGTACCATTTTGCTCCGCTGGAGGGAAAATAGGGCTTATTTTTATATATTGAGGCTAATTCACTTGCCGTGGGAAAACGCCAGTCATTATAACCGCCATAATGGCGGGTTTTCATATATTCAAGGGCATCAGCATAGTTAAGACATTGATTCAGCTCCATCTCGGAATCCAGCAGAGACCACATTAATCCAGTGGTTGTATCAGTTACTGTATCATTGCCATTATTCACAAAACGCTTGCCTGTCAAATTCAGCCTGGTGCTGATCTCATCTTTTATTTTTTTCAGCCGTATTCGGGCCTGGCTCTGCCGGATTTTTTCCATTTGGATACGATTGATCTCTTCCTGCTGTCCCTTTGCATTTACCTGAGTTTTTATAATACTTTCTTTTCTGGTTTTTAAATCAATCAGCATTTTTTTTGCCTTAGAGGCATTGGGCCCGCCAACATTATTGCTTAAATAACTTTCCAGCAGCTTAATACTGATGAACACATCGTTACGCGGGTTCTTGACAAAAGCCAAAATTTTTCGCCACTCTTTTTTATTTTGAATTCTAATTTCCAGTTCAGCCAGCTCTTGATTAATATTCCCCTTTTCATAGGTATTGGGGTGCTTTTTTAAATATTTCAGATAGATTTGTTTAGCCTTATGATAATCAGCGCCGGCCATGGCTACCTTTTTCTTAAGAATTAACAGATCCTGACGATCTTTAATTTCCTTTGCTAAAATCTGAACATCCTTATAATGACTGTTTTTTGTAAAAGCTGTTAAAAAATCTTCACAAAGCCCCAAACATTTCTCCCAGTTTTGGGCCTCCTGACATATATGCACCTGCCCCTGAATAAAGTGAAAATACTGGGCCCCCATCTCTTGAATCATTTTTTCAACTTTTTGGCGGTATTTCCCCTTAGGAAAACTTGCAAGATAAGATCTGTATAATTTTAGCCTTTCACCAAAATCAAGTTTGCCGGACATTTTTATTTTTTCATAAAATTTCTCATCAACCAGATTTTTAATGCCGGCTATCAAAAAAGTAATTTCTTTGGTATAATGGCTGTGTGGATATTTTTTTAAAAATTCAGAATAAAGACCAAGCGCTTTTTTTTCATACTCAATATCTACTTTTAAACTGTTAACCTTAAAAGTGGCTGCCTCAAAATCTCGATCCTCTATATCCTTGTGAAGGTCTGCAATTTTTTTCTTTATCATGTCTGCATAAACACTGTTCTTATGGTCAACAAGATATTTTAGAAAAAGATTTTCCTTTTCCTCCAGAAGATCTTGCTTTTCAATCTGCTGTATTAATGTTTTATATTCCGTGGCAGCCTGTTTTGATTTTATAAGTTTTGTGAAAAAAAGGGTTAAAGGAACCACGATCAACAACACGAGCAAAGCCAGACCCAGTTTTTTGACCAGAGCTGGTTGCCCTGTTTTTTCTTTATCTTTTTTGGTTTGACCGATGCCCTTTCTGCCGGGAGCGGCTTTTCGGCTTAGTTCTTCAAGAGCCGCTTCTTCCAGTTCAGCCTTAAGTGCTTTTGGAACAGCGGGGATGGTTTTATCTGAAGATTCAGTCTCATCTTTAATTTTCAGACTTTCCATCAAGATATGCATCAACGGCTGATTGATGCTGTTTTTTTTAGCCTGACCAGGGGGCTGGATTTCAATGACAGCGTTATCCCAGCTTATAATCTGGTATGCAGCCTCTTTATCCTTGAGATTGCCTGTTTGAGCGCCAATCAAATTACCATCTAATAGATTTAGATAGCCAATCTGATTATCAGCCTGAATTGCCAAGGTGCAGGTTGAACCCTCCATTTCAGACATCTGCAAAAAAGAGGGGATGCTGATCCCATGAATCTTGCCTCCTGCCATCTCACCTGCGCCATCAATTTCACTTCTGGAAATACTTTTATTAATCAGAATTTGCAGTTGCCGGTAGTCATCAGCAGGCATGTTTTTAGCGTAAAAACCCAGATGAATTTCGATTTTATCCAGGTCACTTTGCCATGGCCAGAGAACTCCGTAAAATTTTCCTGTTTTTATCGGCTTTAGGTAAAGGGTTTGATCTTTTTTAAGTCCTTTTAAATATCTAACAACTGGATTAAATCGTAATTTTAACGGCAGGGCCTGACCAGCAGGCTTTATCGGCACACTGAAAAAAGAGTGCAGCATTTTTTCCAATGTGCCGATATTGCTAATCAAAGCGGTAGCCTGGTACAGGCTGCGATCCTCTTCATAAAACCGCATGGAGATGTCCGGCAGAGTATTGATCTTTTTTATGAGATTCAGAAAATTATTCAGGATCTTTTGATTATCTTTCAGATCCTGAATAACCGCACCTTTACTGGTTAAATTCTCTTTGATACTGGCGGGCATTAGAGTATTTTCTCCAACCAGGCCATTATTAAGTTATCGGCAATGAAAATGTTATTTAAATTTTAGGATCGCATAAAAATAAGTCAGCAATTTTAAGCGCGAGTTCTTATTACTCAGGAGAGTAAATTTTTAGCAACAATCACACGCTGAATCTGATTGCTGCCGTCAAAAATCTGAATCATTTTGGCATCCCGCATCATTCTTTCCAGAGGATAATCCTTCATAACCCCTTGCCCACCCATGATCTGAATCGCGTCAGTGGTAACCCGCATGGCCACATCTGAAGCAAAACATTTGGTAGAGGATACCAGTCGGCTGCGCTTTCCAGCATCTTTCAGATCCGCATCCATCCAGCCTGTTGTGCGGTAAAGCAGTGATCGTGCAGCTTCAAGCTGAATCGACATATCAGCCAGCATGAATCGTAAGCCCTGAAATCTGGCGATCGGCCGGCCAAACTGGACTCGATTTTTAGCATAATCAATCGCATAATCCAAAGCTCCCTGGGCCAGTCCTACAGCCATGGCGCCAGGCCCGTAAGCCCGCATATCCGACCCACTGCTGGTTAAAATCTGCCAGCCTTTGCCGGCCTGGCCCAGAAGATTTTCAACTGGTACCCTGGCATCTTTAAAAACCAGCTCCGAAAGATCAGACCCTCGAAGACCCAGTTTATTCTCATGTTTACCAATAGATAATCCAGGGGTATTTCTTTCAATCATGAGAGCTGAAAGGCCTTGTTCTCTTTCGCCTTCGCCTGTGCGTACAAAGACCATAAAAAAATCAGCAATATCAGCATTGGTAATAAAAATTTTGCTGCCGTTAACCACATAATGATCCTTGTCAAGAACTGCGCTGGTCTGGATAGAGGCGGATTCAGATCCATAGTCGGATTCAGTCAGGACAAAGGCATTTATTTTGTCACCGGCTGACATCTGACTGAAAAACCGATCTTTTTGCGCCTCACTGCCCCAAACGTTTAATATCTGAATAAAGGTCTGGGTGGCAAAAGCAATCATCGCAGCGGATGCATCTACACGGGCCAGCTCTTCCATGATAATGGCAAGGGTAGTGTAATCAGCCCCGATTCCATCATATTTTTCCGGCACAGCGGCTTTCAACAAATCATGGTCGGCAAGCAGTTTAACAATTTCCGGTGATGAGTGGCCTTTGGCATCTGCTTCCACAGCTAAAGGCGCAATTTTTTCACGGGCCAGTCTGGCAACCTCTTTTTGAATCATTTTCTGTTCTGATGTAAAATTCAGCATTTACCTATTTACCTTTCATTTTCTGTTCTGATGTAAAATTCAGCATTTACCTATTATCTTTTATTTTCTGCTGGCCTTAGTATAGCCAAGCGCATCATTAGCAATAATCATCTTACAAATATTAGCAGAGCCTTCAACTATAACATAAGTTGGGATGTCTCTATAATATCTGGCAACTGGATACTCCGTGGAATATCCATAGGCGCCCATAATGCGCATGGCATAATTCGCACATTTCATAGCCACTTCCCCTGCAAAATATTTGGCATGGGCAACTTCCAGACCATTATTGAGATTTCCCTGATCCTTTTGCCAGGAAGCCTTATAAACCAGCAAACGGGCGGCCTCAATCTCAGCGGACATCTGGGCAATCATATCCTGGTTCATCTGAAATTTACCAATCTTCTTACCAAATTGTTCCCGGGTATTGCAATAGTCAATTGCTGAATCAAGACATGCCTGGGCACAACCAAGAGCTCCGGCCGCGGCTGAAATACGGGTATTATTTAAGGAGCTGAAAACAATTTTAACGCCGTCGCCTGGATTTCCCAGAATATTCTCCTTGGGCACTTTGGTATTATTAAAAAATATTTCGCCAGTGGGAGAAGAATGGGAACCTAATTTCTCTATATCAGTGGTGCTGATCCCGTTAAAATTTTTCAGTTCTACCACAAAGGCGGACAGGCCCTTGCTTTTTTTGGATCTGTCAGTATATGCATAGCAAACAAGCACATCTGCCTGGTTTGCATTTGAAATCCATGTTTTGGAACCATTGAGCAGCCAGTGATCCCCACAATCTTCTGCAATGGTTTCCATGGAAAGCACATCTGAACCCGCGTTAGGCTCGGTAATGCCAAAACTTCCAATAAACTCCGCCCTGCAAAGTTTGGGTACATATTTTTGTTTAACACTTTCAGTGCCATATTTGCAAATTGGAAAAGCACAGCCAATGCTGATCAGATTTATTTGAACCCTTAATGAACTGGAAGCTCTGGCAATCTCTTCTGTGATAATTGAAGCCGCCAAAAAACCCATATCCTCGCCACCATACTCTTCAGGAATGACAGCACCTAAAAACCCAAGTTCCCCCATTGGTTTAATAACTTCCTTGATCGGCAGATAATCGTTATTATCCCATTCATCAGCATTAGGCGCGATTTTTTTTTCGGCAAATTCGCGCACTGCTTTTCTTAACATTTGATGTTCTTTTGATAATCCAAAATCCATGCCAAACTCTCCCTATTTATTTGCCTTTAAAATTCGGCTTGCGTTTTTCAAGAAACGCGCTGGTTCCTTCAATGCGATCCTGAGTAGCAAAAGCCACTGTTTGAGCAAATTTTTCAAACAGCAGGCCTGAATTAATATCAGTATTGGCTCCCACATTAATCGCGATTTTAGCTACAGCAACAGCAACCGGGCCTTTACTTATAATTTTGTCTGCCATTTCCTTTGCCGCTGTCATTAACCTGGCTGCCTCATCCACCACTTTATTTACCAGGCCTATTTCTCTGGCCTGGGCAGCGGTTATAATATCTCCGGTAAAAATAAGCTCTTTAGCCTTTCCTATTCCCACCAGGCGCTGTAAGCGCTGGGTCCCACCAGCTCCCGGGATCACGCCCAGATTTACTTCAGGCTGGCCCAGCTTTGATTGGACCGTAGCTATTCTGATATCGCATGCCATTGCCAGCTCGCAACCACCGCCCAGGGCAAAACCGTCAATGGCTGCAATCACGGGTTTATCCAGATTTTCAACTTCCAGCAAGGTCTCCTGGGATTCGGCTTTTAAAACTTCCAGAGTTGGTCGTTCACGCAGGGCGCCGATATCAGCTCCTGAAGCAAAGGCCTTGCCACCGGCGCCGGTAATAATAACAACTCTAATATCTGCATCAAACCTAAATTCCCTGATTCCACTGCGAA
The DNA here is from genome assembly GCA_030149585.1 of Desulfobacterales bacterium. GTDB lineage: Bacteria > Desulfobacterota > Desulfobacteria > Desulfobacterales > JASFBJ01 > JASFBJ01. The sequence goes on from JASFBJ010000013.1 coordinate 22,354, forward strand.
TCTCATTCCATGTAAGCGGATCAAGAGCATTGCGTTTTTCCGGCCGATTCAGGGTCAGTATCCCGATATGGCCATCTTTTTCCAGTAAAACATTTTGGTAGTCCATTTATTTCTCCGTTTCCCAGGGAATTTATATTCTTTTCCCTTTTTCATCGTAAGTATAAACACCTTTACCAACCTTTTTGCCAAGGCGACCGGCTTTTACATATTTAACCATCAGGGGTGCTGGCCGGTATTTCTCACCAAGGGTTTTCTGAAGATAATTTAGAATATTTAACCTGGTATCCAGTCCTATTAAATCAACCATTTCAAAGGGCCCCATGGGATGATTTAAGCCCAGCTTAAGGGCTGTGTCAATATCTTCAGGAGTTCCAAGACCTTCCTGAAGCATGGTAAAAGCCTCATTGCCGATCATTGCATTTACGCGGGTAGTGACAAAACCTGGAAACTCATTAATTTTTACTGTTTTTTTACCCATTTGAGCACAGGTTTTTTCACATATTTTAAAAGTTTCTTCTGAAGTTTCCAGACCGCATATGATTTCAACCAGTTTCATAATATGAACTGGATTAAAAAAATGCAGCCCAATGGTTCTTTCCGGGCATTTAGTAGCAGCCGCAACTTCAGTAACACTGATAGCTGATGTGTTGGAAGCTAAAATTGTATGATCCGGGCAAAACTTTTCCAGCTTGCCAAAAACTTCCTGTTTTAAGGCCAAATCCTCCGGCACTGCTTCAATTACCAGGTCAGCATCACAAACTGCCTCCTTAAGATCAGTGGTTAATTTTATCCTGGACAGGGCAGCTTCTTTGTCCTGGGGTGTGATTTTACCACGCTCAACCCCTTTCTGGAGATTGCCCTCAATTATTTTCAATGCTTTTTGAAGTATCTCATCACCAATATCATGCATTACCACCTGAAAACCACCTGTAGCTGAGACATGCACAATTCCTCTGCCCATAATGCCGGAACCTGTTACCGCAATTTTTTCAATAGCCATTAGAAAATCTCCTTTATCAAATATACTTTTTTTTAATACTATTAACTCTAAAATCAGTAAATACACCAAGATCTATCATTTTCAGATGGCTTAAATAGCACTTCAGCTTGATTTAATGCAAGTAAATATTTTTTGATCAAATATTGAATTGCTGTATAATTCTTTAATAAAAGAGGTAAAGGGTAA
>JASFBJ010000140.1 GCA_030149585.1 Desulfobacterales bacterium
TAAAAAATCTTTTCAATCCCATTAAAATTGGGAAAATGGAGGTTAAAAACAGGATAGTAATGCCGGCCATGGGGATTCATTTCGGCGCTGATGAGAATGGTCATGTGACACCTCAGCTATCCGAATACCACGCAGCCAGGGCCCGTGGGGGAACAGGGCTGATGATTACCCAGGGGGTGGCTGTAAGCCCCACTGGAAAAGATCTGGCCGTTCAAATATCATTATGGGATGATAAATATATTCCAGCCCTGAAAGAGATGACTGATCTGGTTCATAAGGATACTGAAACCATGTTTGGCGCTCAAATTCTTCATGGCGGCAGGCAGGTTTCCCACGACGATAAAGTTGCGCCATCAGCTATTCCTTCCCTGGCGGTGGTTCAAGGTATGCCCAAAGAGTTAAGCCCGGCAGAGATCAAAGAGGTGGTTGGAACCTTTGGTAATACAGCGAAAAGGTCTGAAACGGCTGGTTTTGATTTTGTTGAAATCCATGCCGCCCATGGTTATCTGATCAGTGAATTTATGGCTCTTAACGCCAATAAGAGACAAGATCAATATGGGGGCTCGTTTGAAAATAGAATTCGTTTTTTATTAGAGATTTTGCAGGATATGCAGGAGAAAACCTCTCCTGGTTTTCCCATTGGAATCAGGTATAACGGCAGTGATTATTTGCCGGATGGCTGGCAGTTGGAAGATGCTGTACGGCTGGCGCCGATTCTGCAGGAAAAGGGAGCTGATTATCTTCATATTTCAGCCGGCATTTACGGTTCACCGGTGCCAGGCATTACCATTCCTTCCATGTATGGCGAATACGGATGTTTTTTGCATCTCGCGGAAGCTGTTAAAAAAGAAGTTGATATTCCGGTAATCACTGTCGGCAGAATCAAAGATCCTGAACTTGCTGATCAAATTATTAAAGAAGGAAAGGCTGATCTGGTTTCCATGGGCAGGGCTCATATTGCCGACCCGCAATTTCCCAACAAAGCCAGGGACGGCAAACTGGCTGATATAAGGCCCTGTATCGGTTGCTGCCTGGGGTGCATTCAAAATGTTTTTGTAGGCGAAGAATCAACCTGTGTGATGAATCCGGAAGTAAATCGCGAATACCTGTTTCAGGGCAAAGATCAGGTGGCCCTGCCAAAAACTATTTTAGTGGTTGGCGCTGGGCCCGCAGGACTGGGATTTGCCAGAGCTGCCGGAAAAAGAGGCCATCGCATAATCATTTGCGAAGAAAATGGCCATCTCGGGGGAGTTCTGCCCATTGCTGCTTTGCCTCCCGGGCGCGGAGAATTTAACGAACTTATTACCTACTACCAGAGAGAGCTGCAAAAACTCGGCATTGAAATCAGGCTTAATGTTAAGCTGGATAAGGCTTTAATTGAGCAGATTAATCCGGATGCAGCAGTTCTGGCAACCGGCAGCTTGCCGAAAATTCCACCAATGGCAGGCCTCTTTAAAACAAAGATGGCAGTTCAAACAGCCAATGAGGTGCTGGAAAAAACAACTGTGGTGGGTGATCGAGTAATTATCCTTGGTGGTGATCAAATTGGACTTATGACGGCTGATTATCTGGCCCAGTTCGGTAAGGAAATCATTGTGCTTGAAAAAGGCGACCATTTTGCCGGTGAAATGGCGGCCAATGATAGAACCTATTTGCGTGAAAGGCTGAAGAAAGTAAAGGTACGTTTATTCAAAAAAGTCAAAATCGAAAAATTTCTGCCAAATGGAATTATTTTTCAATTTAAGGGAAATGAGGTCAAAGAGGATGGCTTTGATGATATTGTGGTTTCAAGAGGCATGACTCCAGTTCGTCATTGTGCCAATTTATTTAAGGATAAGAATATCGAAGTTCATTTCATCGGCGACTCCAAAGAACCCCGCACTCTGCTGGATTCTCAAATGGCGGCTTATGATCTTGGAATTTCAATTTGACAAAAACAAGTTTTACCCAAAATATTTAATTCACATAAGAAAAGAGAGGTTATACATGGAAGATAAAAATAAAAGAGAGTGGGGCAAGGTTCGAAGTGTTGGTAAATATCGCAGAGATGGTGACTGGAGCGATTACTGGCGAACCAAAATCAGTTATGCTGATGATAAAGAGTGCATTATCAGGGGATATACCCAGGAAGATATCATTGATAATCTTACCTATACTGAAACCTTATATCTGACATTACGGGGTGAACTGCCGACTAAAGAGGAAACCAGAGTATTTGACGCAATTTTAAACTGTATTCCTGATCATATGTTTATTGCCGCCAATACCCCGGCAGCCAGATATGTGGCATCTGCATTTCCTGATTCTCCTATCCCGGGAATAGCGGCCGGTGTGCTTTCCTTTGGCTCCTATACCGGTTCTCCTCAGGATTCAGCGGATCTGATTAATGAATCTTATGAAATGATGAAAAGCGAAAACCTTTCCAAAGAAGATGTCGCAAAAAAGGTTGTAGCCAAAGCTATTGCCGCCAAAAAAAGGATTCCCGGTTTTGGTCATCCTTTTTATGCAAGTGATCCCAGAGCTACTGCTTTGACAAAGGTTGCCAAGGAAAATGGGATATGGGGCGAAAAATCCGAGCTGTACGAGGCGATCCATGCTGAGTTTGTCAAGGTTTCAGGCAAAGCAATTCCCATTAATGTAGATGGGATGATGGCCTGTGTCATGAATGAAATGGGTTTTGATCCTCTGGAAATGGCTGGAATCGCTGTAATTTCAGCCATGTGTGGTATTCTATCACATGTTGTGGAAGAAATTAAAGAAGGCGTGCCACTTAGAATTATTCCTGAAGAACTGGGCGCAAAATATATAGGGACTCCAAAAAGAAAAATTAAAAAATAATTTATGAACGGTTATTGAGATAAAAGGAGGTAGAATAAATGGGTTTTAAATCTGATAAAGAATATCTTGAGTTTAAACAGTCAGTTGTGGATTTTCTCTGGAAAGAGGTTGATCCGCTTGTGCCTGAGATGGAAGCAAATGATCATATCCCTATTGATATTTTATTCCCAAAATTTCGGGAAGCAGGCCTTTTCGGACTGATTATACCCCAAGAATATGGGGGCAAAGGTCTGACCAATGTTCAATATCTGCCTTTGCTGGCGGAAATGTCAAAGGTAAGTGGCGCTGTAAGAGCCCTGATCCATGTTCACCTTACAGCTGCAAGGGCTGTTATGGTATTTGGAAGGGATGAGCAGAAAAAGAAATTGCTTCCAAAAATGGCAACTGGTGAATCATCACTGGCCTTTGGCCTGACGGAAGCAAACTCCGGTTCCGGACTGGATTGCAAAACAAATGCCGTTAAACAGGGTGATCATTATATTCTAAACGGCGAAAAACATCTTATCACCAATGCTGATTTTACTGATCTTTTCATGATTGCCTGCCATACCGGTCCAAAGGAACTGGGCCGTAATGCAATGAGCGCTATTATCGTAGATCGTAATGCACCCGGCTTTACCATTGAAGAAATGCCGCATCTTTTGGGCTGCAAAGGATTAGGGCACGGTATTTTAACCTTTAAGGACTGCAAGGTTCCTGTTGAAAACGTGGTTGGTAAAGAAGGTATGGGAATTGATGTTTTTCTTGGCGAATTGGAACCCAGCCGGGTTTTTGTAGCTGCAAGTTCCATGGGCACAGCCCAAAGAGCTCTGGAAGAATCCATTAAATACGCTAAAGAAAGAGTTACATTCGGCAAACCAATCGCTTCCAGAGAGTCTATTCGAACCCTTTTGGCGGATATGGCCATGGATATTTACGGATTGCGGTTGATGCTGGAAGATGTGGCAAAAAAGCTGGATGCAGGCGAGTCTTGCCCCCTGGAAGCTTCAATTGCAAAGACTCACGGCCTGGAAACAGTCTGCCGTGTAACTGACCGGGCAATGCAGGTTTTTGGCGGAAGATCTTATTTAACAAGCTTTCCAATTGAAAGACTGGTACGCGATGGTCGTTTAAATGTTCTTGAAGAAGGAACTCCCACAATCCAGCGGCTGGTTACAGCACGAGCTGTTCTGGCAGGGGAGCTGCCCTGGTCGACCCCCTGGTAAAAAAATATTTAAACTACGCGTAATAATAGATTCAACTCAACAGGGGACTTTGAATTGCTGCAGGTTAAAAAGGGCATATTCTGTAAAAGTTCCCTGTTTTTAATTGATGATGCTATTTTGAATAAAAAAACCATCAGACTGGAACCAATAATTCAAAAGGCAGTATATAAGGAGTTTTAAAATGGCTAATTTACTGGTGGATGAACAGGATCAATCCTTTATCTTGCTTGAAATGCTGGAATTGGACAAACTGTTTAATTCCCCTGATTTTTCCACCTTTTCAAATAAAATTATTAAAATGGTTCTGGCTGAGGCTCAAAATGTGGCTCAATCGGAATTAATGCCTGTGGATGATGAAATAAACGAGATCGGCAATCAATATGACCCAAAAACTCATACGGTAAGTGTTCCAAAATGTTTCCATTCCCCATATAAAAAAGTGCAGGAGGGTGAATGGCTCGCCATGAGTGATGACCCCAAAGTCGGTGGTCAGGGTTTTCCCCTATGTGTTAAAACTGCTGTTTCCGAACTGTTCTATGCTGGCTGTTTTTCGATCTGGGATTGTTTTATGGCTACCCATGGGATCGGCAAGCTGATAGAACTTTACGGTACACGGCAGCAGCGGGAAAAATACATGAAAAAGCTGTATTCCGCTGACTGGGGCGGAACCATGTGTTTAACCGAACCACAAGCCGGCAGTGATGTTGGAGCTCTTGAAACTTCTGCAACCAAAAATCCTGATGGGACTTATACCATCACCGGTTCCAAGATTTTTATAACCCGGGGCGAGTCTGATATTACTGAAAATATTATTCACGCGGTCCTGGCTAGAATCGAAGGAGATCCTCCTGGAACAAAAGGTATCTCTATCTTTATTATTCCAAAAATACTGGTTAATGATGACGGCGCCCTGGGTGAGCCTAATGATGTGGTCTGCACCGGCATTGAACATAAAATGGGGCTTAACTGCGCCCTTACCTCAAGCATGAGCTTTGGCCCTAAAGGGAATTGCATTGGTTATCTTTTGGGCGAGCAGGGCAAGGGAATGAAAATTATGTTCAACATGATGAATGAGGCCAGATTATTTGTTGGATTGCAGGCCTTATCCATGTCATCAAAAGCTTATCTGCACGCCGTGGATTATACCAGACAGCGTGTTCAGGGAATTGCCCCTGAAAAAAAAATCGACCCGAACTCTCTTCCGGCTCCCATTATTGAGCATCCAGATGTCAAAAGGATGCTGCTATGGATGAAAATCCATGTGGAAGGGTGTCGAGCCCTAACCTATTTTGTCAGCTATTGTTTTGATATGTTTCAAATAAGCAAAGATGAAAGCGAAAAAAAACATTGGGATGGCCTTATTGAGCTGCTGACGCCTATTATCAAGGCCTATAACAGTGACCGGGTGTGGGAAATTACAGCCACTGCTATTCAGTGTGCGGGTGGTTACGGTTATTGTGCTGATTTGCCTTTTGAACGAATTGCCAGGGATTGCAAATGCACCTCAATTTATGAGGGTACCAATGGAATACAGGCTATGGATCTGGTATTTCGCAAACTGATTTTAAACAAACTTGATAATTTTAATGATTTATTAATAATGATCCAGCAGACTATTGAAACTGCTGCTAAAATAAAAGAGATTGAACCTTATGCCAGGCAGGTGGAAAAAGCCAAAAAAGGTCTTGTAGAAGTTGTTAATATATATGTTGCTATGTCCAAAGAGGGAAAAAGCCAGAATCTTTATTATCAGGCAACGCCTTTTCTGGATGCCATGGGAGATGTGGTTTTGGCATGGATTCATCTATGGCAGTTATCAATAGCTCATCCCAAGTTGCAAAAAATTGTCGGCCATGCTGATGGCCAGGCAAAGCAAAAAATTATTAATAAAAAGCGCAAGGCCGCCTTTTATCAAGGCAAAATAATAGGGGCCCGCTATTTTATAGGGGTTTTACTAAAACAAACCTTTGGAAAATTTGAGCAGCTCAAATCAACCAAAGAAGCAGCTTTTGAAATCAGCGAAAAATCATTTAGTTGCTGATTCCATATATTTTTAAAATATCTAAGTGTAGAATTTTTTTTATTGCTAAAGGAGATTTCAGATGTCTGATGACGTCAAGAAAATAAGAGAAAAGAAAAAAGAGTGGGAAGAGGGTTGTGTCAAACCCTCTTTAAAGAGGTTTGGAATTAAAGAATCTCCGGCCCGGTTTTATACACCGGATGATATCCAGGACTTTGATTTTTTAGAAAAAGTCGGGTTTCCAGGTGATTATCCATTTACTGCCGGGGCCTATGCAATACCTACTCCAGGACTTGCGCCCAGTGTGGGAAGCGGCTTTCAAGATACTGCCAAAGGACTTGTGCGGGCTGGTCAATACTCTGGTTACGGCACGGCCGAAGATACCAGAGAATACTACCAGAAGATGATAAATATGGGGCAGGTGGGTGGCCCTAATCTGGCCTTTCAACTGCCCACCCAGTGCGGTTATGATTCAGATAATTCCCGTGCCAAAGGAGAGGTTGGAAAAACAGGTGTAGCCATTGATTCTTTGCAGGATATGGAAATTGTTTATGAGCCATTTCAAGGAGACAGGGATATAGATAAGATTGCTTCCAACTGGACCATTAATGCTCCTGCCTGTATGATCCTGGCAATGTATATTGCCCTTGCTGAACAGAGGAATATTTCTCCTGCCAAGCTTCGGGGAACCCTTCAAAATGACATCTTAAAAGAATATGTTGGGCGGGGCACTCAAATATTTCCGCCAAGGCCTTCAATGCGTCTGGTCCGGGATAGTATGGTCTACTGCACTGAAAATCTGCCCTTATTAAATTATATGAGTTGCTGTACCGCTCATATTCGCAGTGCCGGATGTACCGGGGAACAAGCTATTGGAATTTTGCTTGCCAATGCTGCTGCATATATTCAAATGGGTGTAGATGCGGGATTGGATGTTGATATTTTTATGCGCCGTTTTACCTTTCTGGGAATTGGTGGAAGCATTGAAATGATGAAAGAGATTGCGGCAAATCGGGCTTTACGGCGCATGTTTGCCAGGATGATGAAAGAGAGATTTAATGCCAAAAGCAAAAGAACCATGATGATGAAAACAAATCTTTTGGCTCGAACTCTGGAGGCGGATTATACTATTCAACGGCCTTTAAATAATCTTACGCGCTCAGTTATCGGTGGAATTGCTGCTGCTCTGGTTGGCGGAACACCCAGCAGCGGGATGGGTTTCCCCTGGGATGAGCCTCTAGGCCTTGGACATAGCGACGAGGCCTGGCAGCTTCAACGGGATGCAGCCCGTATTATTCAGTTTGAAGCAAAACTTGGCGGGGTGATGGACCCTTTGGCTGGATCTTATTATATTGAGAATTTAACAGATGAAATTGAAAAAGGCGCCTGGGAAATTTATGACAAAATAGAAGAACTGGGCGGCGCCCTGGATGCCATTGAAAAGGGATGGATGCAGCAGGAAATTGCCAGAGCTGCTTATAGACAGCAACAAGATGTGGAAAGTCAAAACAAAATTATGGTGGGTGCCAACTCTTTTAAGGGAGAAGGCGAACTTGAAGTGATGACCGAAAGAAAAGTGGCTCATCCCTATGATCCAAAAAAACGGGAAGAAGCTGAAAAACACCAGATTGCCAAACTGGCGAAGCTGCGTAAGGATCGCGATAATGCCGCCGTTGAAAATTCATTAAAAAGCTTAAAAACAGCCGCGCAGGATGAAAAAATTAATCTCATGCCCTTTTTTATAGATGCAGTTAAAACATATGCAACCATTGGAGAGATGAGTGATGCATTAAGAGAGGTTTTTGGCGAGCATCAGGGGTATGGCATTATTTAATAAAAGATATTCTGATAATTATCATGGGTAAACCCCCGGCTTTGCCGGAGGTTGATGACTTCAAATTCTTATGAACCGCCGTTATGGTAACGGCAATTTTTACATTTATTAAAAAGGAGAAAAGTTATGTTTATCAATTCCGTCAGAAAACCAGGCCGTCATTTAGTACTATCGTGTTTTATTGCTCTGTCGATTTTTATTCTACCAATGCTGTCTCATGGTGCCTCATCTAATGAAGAAGTGACCTTGCGTTTAGCCAATTATATTCCGGTTGGATATGATCCCTATGTTTATCCATCAGCAAAGCTTTTTGTGGATATGGTTAATAATAGAGGCAAAGGGGTTGTGCAAATTGACGCCTACTGGGGCGGCACTCTTTTAAAAGCCAAGCAGCTCTTACCGGGTTTGCAGGCTGGAACCGCTGATATGATTTTTGTTCCCGGCGCTTACCTGCTTGGCTCATTTCCAATTTTAGGTATTGAATCATTGCCTCTCTGGAAAACCATAAATGCCTCATATGAGGCAAATATGATAGGAACACCTCTCGCCAAGTTAAAAAATGATCAATTAAAAAAGAAAAATGTTATGCAATTAGTCACTTCCGGAATCATACCAGAATTTTTATGGACCAGAAAGAAACTGGTACGTAGTCCCAGTGATTTAAAAGGATTAAAAATTAGAACATCGGGTAAGGTGGCAAGCAAACTTATTCAAATATTGGGAGCTGTACCTGTATCAATGCCTTCGGCAGAGCTTGCCATGGCTCTCCAGCGTGGAGTTGTGGACGGTGCCACGATGAATCCATGGACTGCTCAGGGCCGTGGGGTGGAGGAGTATTGCAAGTATATGCTTATTTATCCTTTAACCGGTATTACCAATCCAGTATATGTGCAATATGAAAAATGGAATAAATTGCCGGAAAAAGTGCGTGAAATGCTAACCGCCGTGGCTGTTGATTGGCAGGGTAAAGCTATTGGCCCGGCCAATGCAATAATTAATGATAATCAGATGAAAACCGAACTTTTACCTTATTATGAAAAAAAAGGTGTAAAAACTATTTTCTTAAACAAAGAGGAAGAAAAAGCCTTTGATACTGCTCTAACGCCTTTAATAAAGTGGTGGGTAAAAAGTGTCGGTACCCAACTTGGTAATAAAGCATTAGATTATGCCCAAGGCAAGTAGTGGCTTAATACTTTTTTAATTAATGGTTTAATATATTATATGAGTTTGAAAAAAACTCATATAATAATAAAAAGGAGAAGATAGCATGACAAGCGCTAAATGTATAGGAAGAGTCGGCCAATTACTGCCGAAATTCGTGGTTGAGCCCGTTTTAACTCACATTTCGCACTATTAGATAATAATTTTTCGTAACCGTTCACGGGCTATAATTGCGACTAAAAAAAGGAGTTCACAAACTTCCCGTAATTTTTTTTTTAATTATCCAGAGAAATAATTTGCGTTCCATTCGTTATTAGGTTATG
>JASFBJ010000141.1 GCA_030149585.1 Desulfobacterales bacterium
CTGGATAATTGAAATATTAGAGGTTGCTCAATTTATTTATTTTTATCTTATTATTTTCCAGGCCCAGATCTTTTGCAGATATACCGAGGCTTAATCCAAGAAGCTGAGGATAGAGTATTGACGGCATTTCCACCTGATTTTTAATGAGTTGTGCATGCTGCACCGTGTCAAACTGTATCTGGCAATAAGTGCAGGCTGAACATAAGCAGTCAGCCTCAGCATCGCCGGCGCTTGAAAGTTTTTTTTGCATTAAGTCAAGGGAAAGCTCGTTGTTTTTTTCCCACAAAGGACCGCCGCAGCACTCCAGCCGTCTTTGCCAGTCAACACTCTCAGCGCCTGTTATATTCACCAGATCTTCAAATATGGTCGGAAACTGCGGGTTGTCAAAGTTAAGAATTTTACCTGGTCGAAGCGCGTGACAACCATAACTTGACGCAACTTTCAGACCTTCATTTGGGTGTTTAATCTGTTTTTTTATGGAGGCAATACCCACCTCATGAAATAAAACACTAAGAAGATGTTTGACTTCGCAACTGCCATGCCAGTAAAGATCCTCTTTTTGCAGCAATTTATTGATCTTTGTTTTTAGTGAATTATCTTTTTTCAAAAAATACTCAGCATGTTTGAGAGAGCCGAAACAGCACATACATGGGGTAATAATATTCAGATTTTGCTGCTCAGCTAAGGCAAGATTTCTTGCAGCAGAAAATATAAAGGATTCAAAATCATAGCTGCGAATCGGATATCCGCAGCAGTTAAACTCAAGATCTATTAGTTCTACTTTAAGAGCTTTAAGAACAGCCCGTGAAGATAATTCATACTCTTTAAGGTAAAATGGAATTTTACATCCTGAAAATAAAGCAAATTGCATTATATATGGCTTCCTTAGAGCTGCTTTGGAAATAAATTATCATTATTTTCTTTTTTTAACCGTTCATGGGCAAGATTTCTCAACTCATAAAAAATATCGGTTATCTTTACCCCTTGGGGGCAATATTCCTGGCATAAATAGCAGGTTGCACAGTCCCATATCATTCGCGTACCCAAAACCATCTCACCCATGCCCATGCCCAGGGCATGCATAATTTGATGAGGAACCATGCCGAGAACAGCTTCCGGGTTTTCGTAGTTGGCCACAACCGGGCATGAGCTGGTGCATGTTTTACAGTTAAAACATACGGAAAAAGTGTCTGCCTGATTTGAAATGCTTAAATGCGCGCGTATTGATTGATTGACTGGTGATATAAGTGTTTTATGATCTTTGATTTTTGTTTCCCATTTAGAAATAAAAGCATCCCTTGTCTGTACATAAGGCGTTGGAAAACCTTTTTCAATAAGGTCTTTTTTAGCAGCCGACCAAAGATCCTGAAGATTAATTCCCACAGGACAAACCATTGTGCAGCGCATACAGTCCGTACATATGAAACTTCCTTCCTGGAATGCTCTGAGCGCGTCATCATCAAAATATTTGCCTGTAGCCAATGCCTTAAGTGAAATAAGCTTTTCAGACGGAAGGATATTTTTATTTGGAATTTTTTGGAAAACAGGTGCCACAGAGCAGTGCAGAGTGCATGAACCGCAATGCACGCACGCATCAAGTCCAACAGCGCGCAGGCTAACAAGATTGGCTGTTTTTGCTTGAGTTTTGCCGATAATTCCATTTGCAAGAAGGCTGACAGGACTTGATATCATATGGAAAAACTTGGTAAAGGGCAGGCTCGCAAGGCCTGTAAAACAGGCCAGCACATGAATATACCAAAGCCAGGTTACAGCATCGATTTTGTTTAATCCAGTGGCTATAGGGCCAAGAATTTTAGATATAGGATAGGAGACAAAGGCCTGGTTTGGGCGGGTGTGGCAGTCCATGCAACTTTCTTCATGCAGGTCACGGCCTAGTTCAGACAGTTTTGAATTTTTTAGATCAAGATCAGGAAAAACAACTCCAAAATCTTTAGCCCAATATAGCTTTAGCTGCTTAATTTCTTCAGGATCTTCCAGCTCAGCATAATCTTCAACCATTTGATCAAAAATAGAAGAAGAAATAATTTTAACTCCCTCAAGCAGAAAACCTGAGATAATGATAAGGGCTATAATAATAATGGCATATCTATCAGCATGGTTTGTTAATTTTTTAAAACTATTTAATGTTTTTCGTCGAAACCACGCAATAGCCAGGCCGATTAAAACCATGGCGCCGAACAGATTTCGCAAAAACATGAAAGGGTTTAATGTGGACGCATAATCAGGGAAAAAAACTTCGGTTATCTGCTCGTCCAGGGCGTGCATCAGAAACAAAAATATAAAACCGCCAAAAATAAAAATATGCATTAACAGGCGAAGAAAACTTAAATCGCCCTTTAAAATCCGGATCTGAAAGAGAACGTCAAGGAAAAAAACTTTGAGCAGGACGAAAAGCCTAAGGCTAAGCAAAGCTGAAAATGAGCTTTTGATAGCAGAACTCAGCCTTTGCCAAAACGAAAAATTTGCTGCTTCAGGTCCTATTCTGAGGATAAACCATTTTGTAATTTTGTAAAAGACACCAATGAGGCAAACAGCTAATGATAAATAAAAAGCAACACTAAAAAACATTCTCGACCTTTATAATAAAAACGATCCTGTTAATTTGGTCGCTTTTTGCCGTTTTTATAAAAAGCAAAAACTATCAAAAATTTGTGCCAAGCATAGTCAAAAAAAAACAGGACTGTAAATCAAAATATAAACTCAGGAAACAAAGGACACCTAAAGATTTAGACAAAAAGTCTTATTCTTATTTTAGATAGCTCGTAAAAACAAGAAAAAAATGGGCGTCCTTTATTAGGAACGAGAGTAAATAAAGCCACCCTCGCCTTGCCCCTGTGCATGTCCTGTCATAAATATAAATTTTACCGGATGTGTTGCCGCCCTGGAACTAGTACCACCCTGGCTGTATTCTGATATCAATATTTCCATATTATCAAGGTATCTTGGAATATTATGCCCATTTATGCTGCACCATGACCAGAGCACTATATTAACATGGTAATTTGAAGTGTTATTCAGCAAATTTCGGGTTGCTGTAACCCATGGAGTAACTCCATAACTATCTATGCTGTCGCCCTGGCTTAAATCTCGGCATCCGGATATACCATAATCATCAAAATCTAATCCATTTAATCCATTATCCGTCCATTCATATTTTGTCCCAAATGCAGGATAATTTTTTAACGCATTCATTCCAGTTACCAACTGGCTGCCGTGAGATGTGTGCTGGTAAACTATATGCAGATTATTTTTTGCTTCATTAAGCCGGGTAACAGGAATTTGCCCGATATCTGTGCAATTATGATCAATAATAATTGCAGCGCCATATACAGTTTGAGAAAATAAGAAAAATATTATTATTAACATAGAGTTTATGTTCAACTGTCTGGTCAAATTTTTGGGTGTCATAATTTTTCCCTTTCTAAATTAAAAATATACGAATTTGTATTTTTTGCCGCAGCATTGCAGTTTTATATCGCACACAAACGCTGTTTGAAATATTTCATGCAAATTTTATACAACTCTATTGAGATATGATATTTTGGTAGTTTTCGTTCTGCCACTAATTATTAGTGACGCATGGATATTTGTTCAATCTTTTATCACGAAAACACGAAAAAAACAGAGGGAAAAGTTATTTTTTTCTCGTTCCCATGCTGGAATTTGGGGAGAAGAATTGCATGGTATGGTGTACTGTGCAATCAACCAATGGCCAAACTATTTTTTAATGCGGCATCAACCTTTTTCATATAATCGTTTGAGAGTATACCTGATTTTGGAGTAATCAGCCTGTTTTTATCAATGGTCCTAATCTGGGATAAATTAACGACTGAATCTTTTTTAAGACCATTCCCCTTTTTTATGGCAACGCAGATGGGATAGGATGCTTTTTTTTCTGAATATTCTGTAATTACGGCAACAATGGTGGTTGGTGAATACATATTGCCAATATCGTTTTGAATTACAAGTACTGGCCGGGTTTTGCCTGTTTCGCTTCCCACAACCGGATCAAGCTTCGCATAATGGATATCACGGCGCTTCACTTGCATAATAGCCATAAGTTCTCCTCATTATAAAAGATTTTCACTGTCAGCATATTTAAAATCCTCTGAAATTTTTAGATTTTCCAGGGCTAATTCCTGATAGGCGCACATCATTTTTTCTTCAAATATCTTTTTATCAATTTGTTCTATCTTTTCTTCAATAGATTCTCGAACAAAGGCAGAAACTTTTTTGCCTTGAAAAGCAGATAATTGGGAAAGTTTGCTTTTAAGCTCAGGAGATATTTGAACAGTAAGTCTAACTTTTTGGGGTTGTAAGTTTGGTTGCATGTTTTACACCTCTTTTTGCAACTAAAAAATATATCAAAATTATATATCAAAAAACAAGCACAATATCAAGCTGACAAACGTCTCTCTCATATATGCAATATTATTGACACACCGGGGTCAGCATCATATTATGATTTTATAATAATTGCTGATAAGGAGGTATTCAAGGTTTACAGCAAATTCTGATGATCCTGCCGGAGGCCGGAACAAAGAGTTTGAATAAAATACAGATAATTGCGTCTACATTTAAAGAAACAAAAAAAACGGGCTCTTTTTTCTTCTCTTTTTCGTTTCTCGTTCCCATGCTCCAGCGTGGGAAGGCATGTGGAATAAAGGAAAAACATCATGAAACAAAACTCATCTGCAGCGGACGCCAATTTTTATATGAAACCTTGCTTTTTCGATCAGGTGCACACGAGTATTTTTAGCCAGGGCGCCGACCTGGTTGGACGGTACGGTAGTTATTCGGGTGTAAATCAATATTTCAATGGACTCCCCGAAGTCCCCTTAAATATTAATCACTTTTCCTGCGCCACCTTCAATATATTTATCTGGATAAAGAGCCTTTATTTTTTGGATATTCTGGGTACAGTGCGTGGGACAAATATTTTGCAGATCTGCAACTATTTTAAAATTATTAAAACCGTGGAGCCCACCGATAAGTGTTTTAACTGTACCGAATTGTGATGCTTTTTCAAGAATTTTTTCTACGCCTGGATGAGAGCAGCCCGCGATAACAGCTACATCTGTCCCTTCTCGAACAACAAGTGATTGCTCAATATTTTCAATATTTCCAGTGGAATAAATATTTTTTGAGATTTCAAGTGCATCACTCACTTTTACAGCCGTGTCTACGCCGACATCGCATGAGTCCGGGATATACACTTTAACCTGATTTTTATTCAGGAAAGCCAAAAGTCCGCCGGTATGATCCCAGTGGCCATGTGAAATAAAAACCAGGTCTATTTCAGAAGGTTCAATATTGAGTTTTTTCATATTATCAAATAAAATATTTTCTTTAGCGCCTGTGTCAAAAAGAATTTTTGTTCCATGTGCGTCAACCAGACAGGAAAATCCCCAGTCAGGAGTAAGTTTTTTATTCCATATGGTATTATCGTAGATGATAGTAATTTTCATAAGTCCTCCTGATATTTTAGTTTTTATTAACAAAAGCTGGCTTATATAATCAGAACCTGAAAATATGTTAAAGTCAATTATTTTGTTAGGTATTTTAAATTCAATTTTTGCATTTACGGTAACCAGTTTTTTATATTGTTTTTTTTAAAGATGCAGATAATATTGATTGGCAAATGAATTTTCAGATAAAAATCCACAAGAAAAATCATTGGTAATTTTTGATTGATAACTTTTGATTGGTTTTAAAAAATTATGATTGATAATAATATTTCCGATTTTGTGCATCTTCATGTTCACACGCAATACAGCTTGCTCGATGGTGCCATTAGGCTTGATGATCTTTTTAAGCGGGCTGCGGAGTTTAACATGCATTCAGTGGCCATTACCGATCATGGAACCATGTTCGGGGTGGTTGAATTCCATCAAAAAGCCCTTAAAGCCGGCATTAGACCTGTTATTGGTTGCGAAAGTTATGTGGCTCCCCGCACAATTGATGATAGAAGTGCTGAGGATAATAAAGGCTTAACGCACCTGGTTCTTTTGGCTAAAAATAATCAGGGGTATAAAAATCTTTGTCAACTGGCCACTATTGCCCAGTTAAAAGGCTTTTATTATAAACCGCGAATCGACAGGCAGGTTTTAAAGCAATATAATAAGGGTTTGATTGGCATGTCAGCCTGTCTTCATGGAGAAATTCCCAGATTAATCACAGCTAACCGTATGCAAGAGGCTGATGAGGCCGCCCGTTTTTATCAGGATCTTTTTGGAGAAGATAATTTCTTTCTGGAAGTCCAGAATAACGGGATTGAGGATCAGAAAAAAGTTAACCAGGCTTTACTGGATATGAGCCAGCGCCTGAGCATCCCGCTGGTAGCCAGCAATGATTGTCATTATCTGAATCAGTCTGATGTCAGGGCTCATGAGATCCTGCTATGCATTCAGACCGGTTCAACCGTAAATGACCGGGATCGTTTTAAATTTAGTACTGACCAGCTTTATTTTAAAGATAAGGAGGAAATGTCCTCCTATTTTAAGGATTATCCTGAGGCAGTCTCCAACACCGTTGCCATAGCCAAACGCTGTGAGGTTGAATTTGATTTTTCTACTTACCATTTTCCCAAATACGATATAGGCGATGCTCTAACCGTAGAGGATTTTTTTGATAAAAAAGTCAGGGAAGGCTTTGCCCTTAAACTGAAATTCTTAAAAGAAGAAAACCCGCAACTTAACGAAAATCTTTACAGGGAACGCCTGGAATATGAATTAAAAACTATCATTGATATGGAATTTCCCGGCTATTTTTTGATTGTAGCGGATTTCATCCAATATGCCAAAACCCATGATGTTCCGGTTGGACCTGGAAGGGGATCGGCAGCCGGAAGTATTGTGGCCTATTCTCTGGGTATTACGGATCTGGATCCCTTAAAATATGATCTGATTTTTGAGCGTTTTTTAAATCCTGCCAGGATCAGCATGCCGGATATTGACGTTGATTTTTGTATCCGCGGCCGAGATAAAGTGTTTCAATATGTTGTGGAAAAATATGGTGGCGGAGACTATGTTGCCCAGATTATTACCTTTGGGAAACTCAAAACCCGGGCGGTAATCAGGGATGTAGGCAGAGCCCTTGATATTCCGTTAAAAGAGGTTGATGCCATTGCCAAAATGGTACCGGATGTTTTAAATATTTCACTGGAACAGGCTTTAGCTCAAGAGCCCAAAATTGATGAGCTCCGCAAGACTAAACCTGAAATAGCTGAATTGATTAATATATGCCGAGTGCTGGAAGGATTACCGCGCCATGCCTCCACTCATGCTGCCGGAGTGGTAATCGGCGATAAACCCCTGGTTGAATATCTTCCTTTATTTAAGGGGAAAAAAGGTGAGGTTGTAACCCAGCTTGATATGAAGCTGGTTGAAAAAATCGGACTGGTTAAATTTGATTTTTTAGGTTTGAGAAATTTAACGGTGATTAATGATACTCTTGCCTTAATCCGTCAGCAAAAAAAGACACCGCCGGATATTTCCAGGCTGGATTTAAATGATTCCGCCACCTATAAACTTTTGGCGGCCGGAGACACAACCGGAGTTTTTCAACTGGAAAGTTCTGGAATGAAAAATTTGCTTTTGCGGATGAAACCCCAATGTTTTGATGATGTGATAGCGCTGGTGGCCCTGTATCGCCCCGGCCCTTTAAACAGTGGTATGGCTGATACTTTTGTTGAACGCAAGCATGGCCGTGAGCCGGTTGAATATCCAGTGCCGCAGCTGGAAGCTATCTTAAAAGAGACCTGCGGTGTAATAATTTACCAGGAACAGGTAATGCAAATCGCAGGCGCGCTGGCTGGTTATTCCATGGCCAAAGCAGATGATTTGCGCAAAGCCATGGGCAAGAAAAATGTGGCAAAAATGGCCGAGCATCGTGATGTTTTTGTAAAGGGTGCTGTTTTGAACCAGATTCCCAGGAATCAGGCAACCCATGTATATGACTTAATGGAAAGTTTTGGAGAATATGGTTTTAATAAATCCCACAGTGCTGCCTATGCGCTGATTGCCTTTCAGACGGCCTACTTAAAAGCCCATTTTCAAGTAGAGTTTATGGCAGCTCTTTTAACCAGTGAGATGCACTCTATTGATGGGGTAGTAAAATATATTACAGAATGCCGCGGCCTTGATATTGAAGTTTTGCCCCCTGATATAAATGAAAGTGGCATACAGTTTTCAGTAACCGGCAAAAAAATCCGTTTTGGCCTGGTGGCCGTGAAAAATGTTGGAGAAGCTGCTATTCAGGCAATGATTAGTGAAAGAGACGCAAATGGTCGTTTTACTTCCCTGTTTAATTTTTGCGGGCGGGTGGATTTACACAAAGTCAATAAACGGGTTGTTGAAAGCCTGATCAAATGCGGTGCTTTTGATTCTACCAAAGAGTACCGTTCCCGCATGGCAGCCTCTCTGGAAGAGGCATTAGAGTATGGTCAGCGTATTCAACGGGAAAAAGCAGATCCTCAGATGAGCCTGTTTGACACAGGAGCACAAAAGGGGGCTGATATTAATCAGCCGGTTTTGTCAACTATAGACGAGTGGCAGGAAAAACAGCGGCTTGATTATGAAAAAGAAGCTTTGGGATTTTATCTCAGCGGCCATCCTTTGGATAGATATGCTGACCTGCTGGAAAAATTTACCAATACCAATACCCAAACATTGAGCGAACTGAGAGAGGAGCAGGCGGTTCGGCTGGGAGGAACCATTGCCGTCAAAAAGGTAATTATTACCAAAAAGAAAGGTGAACAAATGGCCTTTCTAACTCTTGAAGATCTTAACGGGACTGTGGAAATTGTGGTTTTTCCTTCAGTATTTGCTTTAGCTGCTGATTTTTTAGTAGAGGAAAAACCAATATTGGTAGAAGGAACTGTGCAAAAAGAAGAAAAGGCGGTAAAAATTATTGCCCAAACTATTATTCCAATTGAAAAAGCAGAAGAAACCTGGACTGCTGATATTCATTTCTATCTGGATATGAGTCGCCTCACTAAAGCTTCGCTTGTTGAGTTCAAAACAATTTTAAACAGCTATCCAGGCTCATGTCCTGCTTTTCTTCATTTATGTCTTCCAAAACAGGCTGAAACTATTATCGCGATTCCCCAGGCAAATGGAATAAAAGCCGGCGCAGCTTTAACCCGTTCAGTTAACGCCTTTGAAGGCTGCACTGAGGTTGAAACTATTTGCAAACCGGTTTCAGCTATTTCCCGTCAAAACCACAAAAAAAAATGGGGTGGAAAATATAAAAAACGATGATGCTTTTCGCCTGTGGTCAATGGGGGGTGAATGAGGTTTGGCCACGCTAAGGAACGAGGACAAATTAACTTCCCCAACTATGCATCACAGCTTCAGGCCA
>JASFBJ010000376.1 GCA_030149585.1 Desulfobacterales bacterium
GACCGGTTCTCTCATGTTTTTGCAATCGACTCCGCATTTTTGTTGTAATACTTTCACGCAAAAATTGTGCCCAATCCTTATTTACCAATCATAGGATAATTGCAATTTACAGTCAACAATAAATAGGTATAGTGTCTCCCGAATTCCGATTGCGCTTTTTAGCGGCAAGGCTCTGTTATAATTTTACCGGTTTGCCACTGCTTGACAAAATGGCGAGTGATATCAAGATTTATTTTAATATCTCCTTTTGAGTTTGCAGCAAGCTTTTCGAACTCGGCCATAACCTGGCTTAGCTTTTCCTGATTGCCCAGCAAAGCATATATTTTTGCACTGCGCGTGAGAAAATCCATGGCGGATTCAGGCTTTGACAGGGCAACTGAGGTAGTGCCAAGAGCCGCCAGATCAGATGCAATGCCTAAAAAAAATTCAGCAGCCTGGTCCAGGGTCAGGGCTTTTTGAAAAAAGCCAAGAGCTGCCTGATAATTTTTCCGGGCTAAATTTAGATTTCCCAGAGCAAAATAGAGTGTGGCCACTTGTCCTGAATTTTCAATTTCATCAGAATTATCAGAAATGACTTTTGCAAGAGCTGTTTGTAAAATTTTATCAGCCTTTTCATATTTTTTTTGTTTAGTGAGCAAAATACCCTGGTTGCTGAGCAGTATGACCGGCGTAACCTGTGTGTGAGCAGCGATTACAAAGGCTTTATTCAAAATAACGGCAGCTTCCTGGTATTTATGGCCGTCAATCAGGGCTGCGGCCTGATTTGACAGGGCCCGCACCTGCCCGATTTGGTCATCAAGCCTGATATAAATTCTGACAGATTCCTTAAAAAACAGAATAGCGCTGTCTAAATCGCCGATATGACGGTAGACATTGCCTAAACTGTTTAAGCTCATGGCTACTCCGTTTTGATTATCTGCTGCTGTAAAATGCTCATGAGCTATGAGGAAGTCTTTTAAGGCTCGCTGGTAACATCCCTTTTGATACCAGGCTGTCCCTTTTTTCAACTGTTTAATTCCAGCAAGAAAGGTTTCAGGGCTTTTCTTTTGCCCCTTTTGTCCAGCGCAAGCTGCCAGAAAAATACAAAGCCATATTATTCCAAAAATTCTAAAGCATTTCATTTTTATTTCATCCCCGTTCCTTATTTATCTGCTCCTGATTTCATTTGTCAATGCTCAAGCAATGTTCAACAAAGCAAAAAAATTGTAAAAATCATTTTCCTGTGTTATTTTGTTTGTCTTTATGTAAAAATTCTGGGTTTCTAAATTTTAAACAAATAAATTTTCAGGTCATAAGAGATGGCATTTAGTATAGCTATTATTATTATTATAGGTCTTAGCGGAGATTATCTTTTTAAACAGATCAAACTTCCCGGCCTGGTTGGTATGCTGCTGGTTGGAATTTGTGTTGGTCCATTTGGATTTCATTTACTGGCTCCGGAAATGCTGACGGTATCGGCGGATTTCAGAAAAATTGCTCTGATTATAATACTCTTGCGGTCAGGATTTGAACTGCGGCGGGATGCCCTTCATCAGGTAGGCAGAGCAGCTTTAATAATGAGTTGCCTGCCGGCTGTTTTTGAAATTATAGCTGTAATGGTTTCGTCAGTCTGGCTGCTGAAAATTACATGGCTGGAAGCAGCCCTTTTAGGCACAATTTTAGCTGCTGTGTCACCGGCTGTTGTTGTGCCTTTAATGATTGAGTTTATGGATCGCGGACGCGGGGCAAAAAAGGGTATTCCAACTCTTCTTTTGGGTGCATCATCTTTGGATGATGTCTTTGTCATTGTCCTTTTTACTGTTTTTTTAGGCATTGGCCAGGAAGGGGAAATTCATATTTTAAGCAAACTGGCCCAGATTCCTGTTTCCGTTATTTCAGGCATTCTAATAGGCCTTTTCTCTGGCTATGTCTTATACCGGTTGTTTAGCCGTTTTGACTGGCGGCCTCCAAAAAGAACTCTGATCGTGATAGGCTTTTCAATTTTACTCACGCAACTGGAAGTTATCTCTGAACCTTATCTTCCCATTGCCTCTTTACTGGGTGTGATGGCCCTGGGCTTTATAATTTTGGAAAAATCTGAACCTATTGCCCATATTATATCCCAGAAGCTAAAAAAATTATGGGTTTTTGCTGAATTGCTGCTTTTTGTGCTGGTTGGTGCCCAGGTCAATATTCAGGTGGCCTGGAAGGCAGGTCTGGCAGGAACCGTGGTGATTTTAATCGGCCTGGTATTTCGAAGTCTTGGCACATGGCTCTCTCTTTATAAAACACCTTTTACAAGGATGGAAAAGATATTTTGCGTCGTGGCCTATGTGCCCAAAGCTACTGTGCAGGCAGCTATTGGAGCAGTTCCTCTGGCTGCGGGATTTGCAGGCGGAGAAGTTATTCTTGCAGTAGCTGTACTGTCGATTATCATTACAGCGCCCCTTGGAGCTATTGGTATAAAGATTTTGGGGGAAAGAATTCTGGACCATGGAAGTCAATCATTATATTATTTTAAAGAGCTTCGGAAAAAGCTGGAGTTACCCCATGCAGGAGAAAGGGTTCGGCATAAAAAGAGCGGCAAGGTCTGGAAAATAATTGAAGAAAAAGAGGTCTGGCTTGATAAAGCAACAGGAAATTTTCAAACACTTTCCTCTGATCGTCAAATACCAGCCATTTATATCAGATATTGGAGGGATTCCAGGCAAAAGAAAAATGGAAGAGGAAAAACCATCTCTCAGTATTACAGCAACCAGTCAGCGTCTTTTAACGATAATTGGGAAATTTTATATGACTGGTAATATCATAGGGAGATAACACAGTGAAATTATTTATGTGACGGTCTATAGCTTATATACTATATAAAGTTTCAGGTAGTAGCGAAACTTTATAATTGATTTTTTGGCATCCTTCAAATTTAGTTTACACTTTTTAGATGTTGCTTCTTGCCTGGTCCCATGCTCCAGCGTGAGAACCCTATGTGGTATGCATTCCCACGCTGGAGCGTGGGGACGACAAAATAACTTCCTCAACTATGCATCACAGCTTCAGGCCATCTTTGCCCGATC
>JASFBJ010000142.1 GCA_030149585.1 Desulfobacterales bacterium
TTCCAAAGCAAAGACGCTAAAGAGGCTATAAAAAAGGGGGTTAAGTCGGCTGTTGACCAATTATATAAAACCAAAAACAGGGGGTATAATGTCTAAACAAAAATTGAATCCAGGGGAAATATTACAGATGTCATGTAATTACTGGGAAACCTTCACCCTTCATGCAGGAGTAAAGCTGGATATTTTTTCCCTATTGGACAGCGAAAGTATGAGCGGTGAGGAAATGGCAAAAAAGCTTAACAGCGATACAAGAGGGACAACCATGTTGTTAAACGCCCTTTCCGGAATGGATTTTCTCGAAAAAAAAGATAATAAATACACCAACTCAGCATTAAGCGCTGTCTTTCTTATCAAAGACTCCCCAAAATATGTGGGGCATATTATAATGCATCATCATCACCTGGCTGAATCCTGGAATAATCTTGATCAGGCTGTTATGCACGGCAGGCCTTTAAGAGATAAAATATCTTATTCGAAAAAAGAGCAAAGAGAAAGTTTCCTCATGGGGATGTTCAACATTGCCATGAATCTTGCGCCTGTGATAACGGCTAAAATTGATCTTTCAGGGAGACGCCGTCTGTTAGATCTTGGCGGGGGTCCAGGAACTTATGCCATCAATTTTTGTCAAGAGTATCCAGAGCTTGAAGCCACTGTGTTTGATCTCCCGGCCACACGCCCTTTTGCTGAAAAAATTATTGGGCGTTTTGATTTGAGTGAAAGAATTAATTTTACAGGAGGAGATTATACTGCCGATGCTATCCAGGGCAAATATGACGTGGCATGGATGTCCCATATTCTACATGGTGAATCTCCCCAAAACTGCCTCAAAATAATCGGCAAGACTGTTTCAAGACTCGAAAAGGGCGGTATGATTTTAGTCCACGATTTTATTTTGAAAAATAGTATGGACGGCCCTCTTTTTCCGGCACTTTTTTCCCTTAATATGCTTTTGGGAACATCTTCAGGCCAGTCTTATTCAGAGCGACAGATAATGGATATGTTGACAAAAGCCGGGGTAAAAAAACTTCATAGAATTGATTTTGAATCTATCAATGATTCCGGCATCATTGCCGGATTTGTTTAATGGCGTGGGAATCCCAGGTTGTATGCATTCACAGGCTGAAGCGCGGGAAATAGAAAGCGAAAAACGTTAAAAAGTGTAAACTACTTTTGGGCATTAATGAAAAATATCTAATTTTGGCATATATTTTATAGCCAATGCAAGTTTTTTAAAATAATTGTATCAGAATGCGGCAGAATAGTTATTTTACTTGACTTCCGTTTCTACCCAAAATAGAGATAGGATAATTAAGATAACCGACAAACCCTAATATTATAAAACAGGTAATCAATATGAATTGGAATTGGGACAAATTAAATCAAAATCAGCAAAAAAATCAGCCAGGATCCAAGCCACCGCAGCTCGATGAAGTTTTTAATAAGCTTAAACAGTTTAAATTTCCAGGTGGCCCCATAGTTATCGTTATCATCATTCTATTATTTTTCGGGTCTTCAACTTTTTTCACAATAGCACTTGATGAAGTCGGCATTGTTCAGCGTTTCGGCAAATATGTACGAACGGTTCAGCCGGGCCTGAATTTTAAATTACCATCCGGCATTGAAAAAGTAAACAAGGTTAAAGTCAAAAAGGTTTATAAGGAAGAGTTTGGTTTCAGCTCAGTTAATAATAATGTGCGTTCCCGTTATTCTTCAGATGCCGGGAATACAGGGGTCGCCTTAATGCTAACCGGTGACTTGAATGTGGCGCTTATACCCTGGATTGTTCAATACCGCATTAAAGATCCCTATAATTTCCTTTTTAAGGTAAGGGATGTGCGCCGCCTTTTGCGTGATATGTCGGAAGCGGCCATGCGCCTGGTAGTTGGAGACCGCAGTATTAACGAAGTTATCAGCAAGCGGGAAGAAATAGCCGTTGAAGCCCGGTTTGTTTTACAAAAAGAGCTGGATCATGCAGAAACCGGCATAAATATTATCACAATTGAGATGAAAAAGACTAATGTCCCAGGCCCGGTTCAACAATCATTCAACGAAGTTAACCAGGCTACTCAGGAAAAAGAACAGATAATTTATCAGGCTCGTGAAGATTATAATAAGGCTATTCCAGCAGCCAGAGGTGAAGCGGAAAGAACAATTAAATCTGCTGAAGGTTATGCGCTGGAAAGGGTGAACAAGGCCGAGGGCGACTCTGCCCGTTTTACCGCTCTTTATGAGGAATATGCCAAAGCCAAGGATGTGACCAAGCGCCGACTCTATCTGGAAACAATGAAAACTCTGTTTCCCAAACTGGGACAAAAGTATATTATAGATGCAAACCAAAAGAATTTACTCCCCTTGCTTAACTTAGGTAACCAAAGTGGTGGACAAAAATGAAAATTAAAGGAATCTTGATTATTATTGCCTCGTTAGCTGTTGTATTAGTGTTTTTTTCCGCCTATGTGGTTGATGAGACCAAACAGGTGGTTATTACTCAATTCGGTAAAGTAGTGGGGCAACCCATAACCTCTCCAGGTTTATATTTCAGGTTGCCGTTTATTCAAAATACTACCTATTTCCCTAAAAATCTACTGGAATGGGATGGTGACCCAGGTCAGATCCCCACCCTGGAAAAAACCTATATATGGGTAGATGCCTTTGCCCGCTGGAAAATCACAGATCCGGTTAAATTTTTTCAAAGCGTTAATAACACCACTATTGCTCAGGGGCGATTAGACGATATTATTGATCCAGCAGTTAGAAATTTTGTTACATCCTATCGTTTGATTGAAACTGTTCGTAAAAGCAATCGCGAGCTGGATACCTTTGAAATCGGTCTGGATAAAGGCGGTGGACAACGAGAACAAAATTTAGAGCAGCAAGCCAGATCTACCGTGGAAACCGGCAGGGAAAAAATCACCCTTGGAATCATGCAGCAAGCCCAGCCAAAGCTTGTGCCATTTGGAATTACTCTGGTAGATGTAAAAATTAAACGAATAAACTATGTAGAACAGGTCAGAAAGTCCGTTTATGGACGAATGATTGCCGAGCGAAAACAAATTGCAGAAAAATTCAGATCTGAAGGGATGGGAGAATCACGCAAAATTCTTGGTGAAAAAGAAAGGGATTTAAAAGAAATTACATCAAAAGCCTATAAAACAGCTCAAATAATAAAGGGAAAAGCAGATGCCAGGGCCACCCTGTTATATGCCAAAGCCTTTGGGCTGGACCCGGAATTCTATTCCTTTACAAAAACCCTTGAAGTTTATAATGAAGCTTTGGGAAAAAACAGCTCCATAGTGCTTTCAACTGATTCCGAGTTCTTTAAATATCTTCAAGGCTACACAGAATAGCAAAAAACCCGGACTGAAGACAGCAGGCATTTTCATTAATCTGAAAATTGCCTGCTGTCTTAAAAAAGCACAGTCACCGGTTTGAAATGTTCCGGTTAAAATGTTCCGGTTGAAATAGTTCAGGCTTTATTTACCCTTTCTTCGCTGATGGCGGGTACGGGCTAAGAGCTTACGATGCTTGTGTTTACGCATTTTTTTCCTTCTTTTTTTTACAACGCTACCCAATAGATCACCTCCAATCTTATTTTTTTACAGCAATCAAAAGTATATACACGCTATAAAGCGGCATTTCAACCACTATTATTGAATTTTATATTTTGTCCTCGTTCCTAAGGCTTCAGGAAGCAGGAGATTAATGATTTCTTTAGAACAATTCAGCAAAGATCAGCTTAAAATAGTCAATGAAGCTGTTGCCACG
Organism: Desulfobacterales bacterium; assembly: GCA_030149585.1. Taxonomy (GTDB): domain Bacteria; phylum Desulfobacterota; class Desulfobacteria; order Desulfobacterales; family JASFBJ01; genus JASFBJ01. The sequence goes on from JASFBJ010000142.1 coordinate 3,766, forward strand.
GCTGAAGAAATTGTCGGCAATCATTATAAACTTTCTTTCAGTCAATGGCGTCGCCCCAAATATGATGTTAAAACTTTAGTTGATCTATCTGAAAATGAAATAATACTGGCCGAGAATAAAATAGTAGGGGCCGAAGATGAAATAGTACATGGCCCTTTTGCCCAAATTATCCGGTACCAGGGCCAAAAAATTGATAGTTCATTAAGTTCCTCAGCTTATGATTTTTATAAAATATGTTTGCAGGACCACTCCGTTATTTCAGCGCTAAGACAGTCAATCAAAATGCTGTTTTTCCCTTTTATACTTTATATTATCACCCATGAATTAATCCATGTTGTCAGGTTCAGTAATTTTTCTCAAAATTTTGAAGCCTCCCCTGAGGAAAAACTTGCCGAAGAGACAAGGGTTCATAAGCATACCAATAAAATGCTGTTCAAACAAAATTTTAAAGGGCTGTCTGAAGTCATCTCATTTTACCACAACTGGCAATGACCCTCCTAAAATCAAATACTTTAAAAAAAATCATTTTCGACTTCTTGACAATAAAAAATCACTCACTATCTTTAACCATATTCAATTGCAGCTGGTTATAAATATTAATTTAAACCAGCGAAAAATATAAGTCCAAAGCAGGAGGCTTGATATAATGCCTATTTACGAATATGAGTGTATGAAATGCGGCCAGATAAAAGAAGTAATGCAAAAAATCTCTGATAACCCCTTGACGCAGTGCGATAAGTGTTCTGGTGAACTTCATAAACTTGTATCACAAAGCAGCTTTCATCTTAAGGGAACCGGATGGTATGTTACCGACTATGCCGATAAAAAAACTACGGATTCCTCAAATAAAAGCGATTCAACCAATACAACAAAATCTGAAAAAGAGACAAAATCCAAAACTAAAAAAACAGATAACACTGAAAAAAAGACAAAAAAAGCTACAGATAATAAAACAAAATGAAATTATTAATCTAAGGGATAAAACCTCTATTCAAGGTTCCCAATCCATTAAATTTCATAATTTTTTATAAATCGCTCGTATATTATCCAAAACAACATTAAGAAACATGGAAAAAGGAGAAAGGGAAAATGAAACTTAGACCACTGCACGATCGAATTTTGGTACAACGGGTAGAAGAGGAAAATACCACAAAGGGCGGAATTATCATTCCTGACACTGCCAAAGAAAAGCCGGCTGAAGGAAAAGTTGTTGCAATCGGCAATGGTAAAACCGGTGATGACGGGAAAAAGATTCCAATGGAGATTAAACCCAATGACCGAATCCTGTTTGGGAAATATTCCGGAACCGAAGTAAAGGTTGATGGTGAAGAATATCTGATTATGCGCGAAGATGACATTCTGGGTATTATTGAATAATAAAACAAGATTTAAAATAAAGGAGAGTCAAAATGGCTGGTAAAATAATCAAGTATGACATGAAAGCTCGCGAAGCAATGCTCAATGGAGTGGAAACACTCACAAAAGCAGTTGCTGTGACACTGGGACCCAAAGGAAGAAATGTGGTTATTGATAAATCCTGGGGATCTCCAACAATTACAAAAGACGGCGTAACCGTTGCCAAGGAAATTGAACTTGAAGACAAGTTTGAAAATATGGGCGCTCAGATGGTTAAAGAAGTCGCCAGTAAAACAAGTGATGTTGCAGGTGACGGTACGACAACAGCAACAATTCTGGCCCGCGGAATTTACACAGAAGGTCAAAAACTGGTCGCAGCCGGTAATAATCCCATGGCAATTAAACGTGGTATTGACAAGGCTATTGAAGTTACGGTTAAAGAACTGCATAAGATGAGCAATGCTACCAAAGATCAACGCGAAATTGCTCAGGTTGGCACCATCTCTGCCAATAACGACGAAACTATCGGGAATATTATTGCAGAGGCCATGAATAAGGTCGGTAAAGAAGGCGTTATCACAGTTGAAGAAGCTAAAAGCATGGATACAACCCTTGACGTGGTTGAGGGAATGCAGTTTGACCGTGGTTATCTCTCACCCTATTTTGTAACTGATCCTGAAAAAATGATAGTTTCCCTGGAAGACCCATATATTCTCATCAATGAAAAAAAAGTCAGCAATATGAAAGATCTGCTTCCGCTTCTGGAGCAGGTTGCCAAAATGGGCAAACCTCTCATGATTATTGCAGAAGATGTAGATGGCGAAGCTCTGGCAACTTTAGTTGTTAATAAGCTTCGTGGCACTTTAAATGTAGCGGCAGTTAAAGCTCCGGGCTTTGGCGACCGCCGCAAAGCGCTGCTGGAAGATATTGCAATTTTAACCGGCGGCCAGGTTGTGTCTGAAGATCTGGGAATCAAAATGGAAAATCTTACACTTGATGATCTTGGAAAAGCCAAACGCATCAGCATTGATAAAGATAATACCACTATTATTGACGGCGCCGGCGCACGTTCAGCCCTGGAAGGCCGCGTGAAAATGATCAGAGCCCAGATTGACGAAACATCTTCTGATTATGACCGCGAAAAACTCCAGGAACGTCTTGCTAAATTAATCGGTGGAGTTGCGGTTATCAATGTCGGCGCTGCTACTGAAACTGAAATGAAAGAGAAAAAAGCGCGGGTGGAAGATGCTTTAAATGCTACACGAGCTGCAGTTGAAGAGGGAATTGTTCCTGGTGGTGGAGTTGCTCTGGTACGCTGCCTGGATGCTTTGGAAAAAATTAAAATTAAAGCAAGTCAGAAACTGGGTGTAAAAGTAGTTATGCGCGCAATTGAAGAACCTTTACGCCAGATTGCAAATAATGCCGGAGTTGAAGGTTCTGTGATAATTGACAAGGTTAAAAACAGTGAAGGCCCTGTTGGTTATAATGCCGAAACCGATACTTTTGAAGATCTGATTAAAGCCGGTGTTATTGATCCAACCAAAGTAGTGCGTTATGCTCTGCAAAACGCCGGAAGCGTAGCTTCATTAATGTTGACTACCGAAGCCATGATTTGCGAGAAACCTGACGACAAGGCGGATCCCATGGCAGCAGCGGCCGCTATGGGCGGCGGCGGCGGCGGTATGGGCGGCATGGGTGGTATGGGCGGCATGGGCGGCATGGGCGGTATGATGTAACAAACTGCAATTTATCCTGATTATGCCCTTAATAAAAAAATGCTGAAAATTTGATCTAATATTTCAGCAATATAAATAAAAAAGCCTCTTGATAAATTTTTATCAGGGGGCTTTTTTTATGAAACCTGCTTGCAGATATCTTATATAGCGCGACTTTCATGAAAAAATATTGACAAATCATCTATTTGCGATATGGTGCAGGAATTAGTATTTAGTTAAATTTGTTTTGCTCAAATGGTACAATTTTTGCTTTCAAATTATTCAGACAATTATTCACTGCCTAATTCCTTTGAATAATCTTGTCTTCAAACGATCGGCAACCAAAAAATGAGTATTAGTGAGGAATCATAATGAATTTTTTGAAAAAAATAATTAACAGCCTGTATTTAATAGTGCTCATACTGCTCTCTTTTTTTTATTCAGCAACTGCATTTGCGGAACCGGAAAACAAAATAATTGAACATGAAACCGGATTTTATTATACAATCCAGAAGGGAGATACCCTGTGGGATTTGTCACAACAGTTCAGTAATTCTCCATGGTTATGGCCGGAACTGTGGGAGGAAAATAACCAGATCGCCAATCCGCACTGGATCTATCCTGGAGAACGCGTTCGTCTCTTTCGCCGTTCGGGAACTGATGAAATAAAAACCCCAAAACTGCCGACACCGGTGGCTATTCAAATTCCAGCAAGTAAAATAGTTCAGCCACTGCCTGAGGAAAAACCTTTTTTTCTCTATTCAGCCATCGACCATGTGGGATTTATCAGAAAACCGGCTGTAAAACCAAGTGGAACGATTTTTAAAGTCCAAAAAAACAAGATAATGATCAGTGCCGGAGATATAGTTTATGTCAGGCAGTTTGAATTTAGCGAATCAGACTTTAAGCCTGGAGCAAAATATACTATTTACCGGGAAATGGCTCCTACACGGGAGAGAAACTCTCATAAAATTATTGGTACTCAGCATTATATTCTCGGTATTCTGGAGATACTGAAAAATGAAGAAAATCATGCCAGCGCCAAAGTTGTTAAATCATTTCGCGATATAAGGCTCAACGATCTGTTAATGCCATTTAAAAAGCGTTCAGCAAAAATTACACTTGCTAAAAGTGTTAAAGACCTTAATGGTCATATTATTATCTCAGAAGAGCATAAATCTCTGATTGGCGATCATGCGGTCAGTTTTATCAATAAAGGAATTCAGGATAAAGTTGAACCCGGCCAGAGATACAGCGTCTACTATCAAGAGGCAGGCAGGATCGCACCTAAATCAAAAAAGACGATTATAATCTCACCAGTAGATTTTGGATCATTGCTTGTACTCCACAGCGAAGAGACCACAGCCACGGTTTTAATCACTAAAACCAATAAAGATATCAGGCCAGGAGACAAGATTCGAACACCAATTAATTAAAATGCCGTCTTAGGGCTCGCACAAAAATAACTTTACATTTTAAGCGCCGATGCATCCAGCCTGGCTGCGTTGCGAAAGTTCGGAATATGCTTGATACAGGCTATAAGCATATTCAGCCATTTACTATAATCCGGTTTTTTCTCTGATCCGGTTTGTTCTATCTGCATACTTGCATATTCCAGATCTCTAAGAGATGTCCATGGAGGGGCGGCAAAGTTTTTATTATTATCAAGGAAATCACCCTCCGGTTCAGTCTTAAATCTAAGAGCTCCCATTCTATTTCCATCAAATACACCAAGAAGAAAATCGGATTCCAGTAATTTTCTTTCCGCTCTATTTCCAATCTCTGCATTTAAGGCTTCCCGGCGTTTCATAAGAACTCTTCCCCATCGATCGGGAGAGGAATCCAGAAACATACCAAAATTGGATTTATCTAATTTTGTATATTGAGGACCTGTATAATGCTGCAAGTCCGGATCCAGGATGTAGCCTTTGTCAGATTTAAGCCAATCGGAATTATATTCAAAAGAGAAAATTTCTTTGCCTCTAACATGTGAAACAGCGAGAGTTCCCATACATTCCGGATTTTTCATTCCTGCCCAATGCGCATAAACTATAATCCTTTTTTGCTTTTTGCTCATTTTATTTCTTTTTTGGAGCCCGTCTTTTTGTCAGCAATTCAGCATCCTGAAGCTTTCTGCTAAGTTCATCCTCGGCTGCAACCAGGAGAAAATCTTTATCAAGACCCAATACAAACAGTATTTGCATATATGTTCCCATAGCCACAGAAGGTGAACCTTTTTCTACAGCCCAGACTGTTGCTCTGCTTATCCCTGCCCGTTCAGCGATTTGTTCCATTGAAAGTTTTCTGCGAAGCCTTGCAGTTTTTATATTTTCCCCAAATTGGATAAGAGTTCGCTTCGCCTGTGGTAGAATTTCAGTTTTCCTTTTCATAATGTCAATAATAATAAACATAAGGCATGTTAATGTCAACTATATAATTCATTAGGAGGACTTTGGGGACGCCCTTTACATTTATAGTTTTCTAACCTAAATCTGTGC
>JASFBJ010000377.1 GCA_030149585.1 Desulfobacterales bacterium
AGCAAGACATGGCCGTATTTCCAAACCTGCATTGCTTTGTAGGGACTACCCATAAAAAGTTTATATAGTGCTTATCGACAATATTGGAGCTTTTCTTTAGAAAAAAATTCAACAATTGAAAACTTTATAAAAATTTTATGAATATTAAGCCTCGACCTGAAAAAACCAAACCGTTTCGACTGGTTAAATATTTTACTCTTATCAGCATCGTTGTCATGTTTACCGGAGCTATTATTCTGTCTGTTTTGAATACTCACTGGGCCAGAGCCATGCAGTATCAAAAAAGCGAGGATTACGCTCTTTTGCTGGCGGAAAATCTTAATCATCAGATATTTATTCAATTTCTTTTACCAGTGGGAATAAAATTCGGTAAAATTGAACTGAGCAATAAAGACCAGTTTGAAAGAATGGACAAGGTTGTAAAGAGCACCCTTCACAGTTTTCAAGTCGACATGGTTAATATTTACGGGATGAAAGATATTATTGCCTATAGTTTCAACAAAGAACTGATAGGCCTGGAAAATGCCGGTGGAAGCAGTTATAAAAAGGCCCTATCAGGCAAATTCACCTCTAAATTAATCCAGAACGGTAATTTTTTTGAGATATTATTTGGATTCCCAAAAGAAATCAGGATTATTACCTTTGCACCCCTTCGGGCTGAAAAACCGCTTTCCCGGATTTCAGGACCGGTTCTTGGAGTTATAGAGATTATTCAGGATCTTTCAGCCGATTATCAGTCAATATTCAAATTTCAGGTTATGGTGGTGACAACCATAACCCTGGTGATGAGTTTTCTGATTATTGTGCTTATTCTGGTCGTAAAAAGAGGTGAGGGTATAATCCAAAAAAGGGCTTTGGAACGTCTGCGGCTCAAAGAGCAGTTAAGCCAGGCTAAGCACCTGTCCACCCTGGGAGAAATGGTGGCTGTTGTTTCTCATGAAATTCGCAATCCTTTGGGTATCATCAGCAGTTCAGCTGAATTATTAACAAAGAAAATAAAGCAGGATCCCTCCTCAAACAAGATTGCCAAAATTATTATGGAAGAATCAAACCGTTTGAATAATATTATTACTGATTTTTTAAATTATGCTCGGCCCCAATCACCCACTCTGGGCAACTGTCAGATCAAAGAGATTATCAAAAAAATCCGGCTTTTTCTTGCAGTCCATCTGGAAGATGAAGGTTATCGGATTACCACCTTTTTCAGCGATCCTTTGCCGGATATTATGGCGGATTCCAACATGCTCTACCAGGCCTTTTTAAATATAATTATCAATGCTGTCCAGGCCATGCCAGGTGGTGGTGAAATTTATATTTCAGTGCAATCTATAGAAGATTATATCTTGATAATGATCGAAGATCAGGGACACGGAATTACCAGGCAAGTAATGGAAAAAATTTGGGATCCTTTTTTTACTTCAAAGGATACTGGAACCGGTCTTGGCCTGGTCATTATAAAAAATATTATTGAAGCTCATAAAGGTATAATAAAAATTGAAAATCGATTGAATAAAGGGGTCCGGGTAAGCATTAAATTACCAATTAGCCACGAAGATTAAGGAGTATAAATATGGACACCATACTGATCGTAGATGATGAGAAAAATTATCCGCTGATTTTAAGTGCGGTTCTTCAGGAGGAAGGGTTTGAAACATTAGCAGCCAACAGCGGCAAACAAGCCCTGGCAATATTGGAAAATTCTGATATTGATCTGGTATTAACGGACATGAAGATGCCAGCCATGGACGGAATTGAACTTTTAGAACGGATTAAGCTCAAAGACCCGGACCTGCCGGTGATTATGATGACAGCCCATGGTTCAGTGGCCAAAGCTGTTGAAGCAATGCAAAAAGGAGCCTATAATTTTATTCTAAAGCCATTTGATAATAAACAACTGGTGATTTATTCGCGTAAAGCAGTTGCCGTATATCAAATCATAAAAGAAAACAGGCTGTTGCGACGGGAAATTGAAACACGCTATAGTTTTGGCAATATTATTGGGAAAAGCAAGCCAATGCAGGAACTGTTTACCCTCATTCGTAAAGTAGCACCCAGTTCAGCCACTGTTTTAATTGAGGGATCCAGTGGTACCGGTAAAGAGCTGTTTGCAAGATCAATTCATTTCAACAGCCCCAGGCGTCATAAACCTTTTGTGGCGGTTAATTGTTCCGCTCTGGTTGAAACATTATTGGAAAGTGAATTATTCGGTCATGAAAAAGGCGCTTTTTCAGGTGCTGCTGCCATGAAAAAAGGACGTTTTGAACTGGCTGACGGGGGCACCCTTTTTTTAGATGAAATTGGAGAGCTGGCTCCCAATCTGCAGGTTAAACTCCTGCGCGTACTCCAGGATAAAATATTTGAAAGAGTTGGCGGTGTTAAACCACTGGCGGTTGATATTCGCTTAATTGCCGCTACAAATAAGAGATTAAAAGAGGAAGTTAAAAAAGAAAATTTCAGAGAAGATCTTTTTTATCGTCTTAATGTTGTTCATATTACCCTGCCCCTATTAAAACATCGTCAGGAAGATATTCCGCTGCTTGTGGATCATTTTATTTCCAAATATTCTGATGAACGCAATGCAGATTATCCAGTTGAATCCATAGACAGCGAAGTGGAGCGGCTTTTTTTTGATTATATCTGGCCCGGCAATATTCGGGAACTGGAAAATGTTATTGAAAGTGCTGTAATCCTGTGTCCTGAAAAAATCATTCAGGTGTCCGACCTGCCGCGGGATTTTAAGGAAAGCATTTCCAATACCTTGCCGATGGATGGCATTGCCGCAGATGCCGGGCTGTCTGAAACACTGGCAATGGTTGAAAAAACCATGATTATCAGAGCGCTTAAGATGACTGATAATATTCAGTCCCATGCTGCAAAATTACTGGGCATTGGTAAAAGCGGCCTGAACCAGAAAATAAAAAAATATGAGATTTGAGCTTTAAATCATCAGCTGCTGATTATTTCTTTAACAAATTCAATATAACGTGATTCAGGATACTCGGAAATAACTTTCTGGTAAGCCTGTCTGCTTTTATCAG
>JASFBJ010000014.1 GCA_030149585.1 Desulfobacterales bacterium
TTGGCTTTCTGGCGGAAAACGCGTCATTTGCCAGGGCCTGTAATGATGCCGGCCTGATATTTATTGGGCCTGATTCAAAAGTTATTTCTCTTATGGGAGATAAGGTAAAGGCAAGAGAGTTTATTATAAATAAGGGTTTTCCAGTAGCTCCATCTGCAATTGAAGAAAATGATCCTGCTGTTTTTTTGGAGAATGCCCGCAAAATCGGCTCACCGCTTTTGATTAAAGCCGCTGCCGGCGGCGGCGGTAAAGGAATGCGGATAATCAGGGATTTAGCGGAACTGGAAATGCAGATTGACGAGGCCAAAAGTGAAAGCCTGCGGTATTTTGGTGATGATCGTATCTACTGTGAGCGCTATATTGATCGGCCACGTCATATAGAGGTACAAATTTTTGGGGATCATAAAGGCAATGTCATTCATCTTTGGGAAAGAGAATGCTCTATTCAGCGCCGTTTTCAAAAAATTATCGAGGAAACTCCATCACCGGCTCTTAGCCCTTCACAGCGGGAACAGATTTGCTCCACAGCAGTAGAAATTGCAAGGGCTGCTAATTATGTAAATGCCGGCACAATTGAATTTATTATGAGTCCTGACGGCAAATTCTATTTTTTGGAGATGAATACCCGCCTGCAGGTGGAGCACCCGGTTACCGAGATGGTCACAGGTTTTGACCTGGTAGCTCTGCAGATCAATATTGCGGCTGGAAAATCTCTGGGTATTCTTCAGGAAGATATTCATCAAACCGGCCATGCCTTTGAGTGCCGGATATATGCCGAAGATCCGGATAACCAGTTTATGCCTGCCATTGGTGAAATTCTTTTACTAAAACCTCCGGTCGGCCCGGGAGTACGTTTTGACTGCGGATTAACTAGTGGTTCCAGTGTTACAAGCGCCTTTGATCCAATGATAGCCAAGGTAATTGTCCATGGTCAAAACCGGCAGCAGGCGATTTTACGTACCCGGCAGGCCTTGCGCGATACTGTACTGCTGGGACTTACTACCAATACAGCCTATCTTGAACGAATCATGGCCCATCCTGATTTTACGGCCGGAAAACTGCACACACATTTTTTAGAGGAACGGCAGGATGCTCTAAAAGGTTCTTTGCCTGATGATAAATTAAAGGAAATGCTGCTGGCTGCTGCTAATCTGGCGGATCGTCATACTCATCAGGCGGTTTGTGAGGTTCCTGAACCATATAGATCAATGGGTGCCTGGAGGAATTGATCATGAAACAAAAGTATGAAATTTTAGAACAACAATTTGAATCATATTTAATTCGCCGGGGCGATCAAATGGTTTTATGCCTGGATGATAAAGAAACACCAGTCTCTTTAACCAGATGTGGTGAGGGCGAATATATTTTAAAGGTGGCTGACGCAGTCCAGCGGATCTGGTTGAAACAAAAGGGAGATGATATCTTTATCCATCTTGCCGGGCGTTCATGGCAGATTCGTTCTATTGATCCTCTGTCTGATCTGTCATCAAAAAGCGGAAGTACTGAAAATTCGGCAATTGCTCCCATGCCTGGGACTGTGGTTGCCTTAAAAGCCAAAAAAGACGAGCAGGTTGCCAAAGGAACGACTATCATGGTTATTGAGAGCATGAAGATGGAAACTTCAATTAAAGCCTGGCGAGATGGTATTATTGAAGAAATTCATTATAATGTTAATGATACATTTGATAGAAAGGCTGTTCTGGTGACTTTTGCACCTAATCAACCAGATGGTCAACCAGATGATTAACCAGATGAGTGAAAAAAATTTTTAATAATTTTATCAAATCCCTAATAGAGCAGGATAGAGCTAATGCAACGGATTCAAACCAATATCGATGTTAACTCAAAAGAATTTAAAGAAAATGAAACCCACATGAAAGGTATTGTGGCTCAATTGGATCAAATGCAGCAACAGGTTCGGTATGAAAGGCCTGAAAGGGATATGAAGCGTATCAAACGTCAAAACAAAATGTTTGTGCGGGATCGACTGGAGCTGCTTTTAGATCCCGGTACTCCATTTCTTGAGCTGTCCACTTTATCCGCCAATATGAAATATGATGGAAGCGTGCCCAGTGCCGGTATAATTTCCGGCGTTGGTATTGTCAGTGGCCGGGAAGTTATTATTCATGCTGAAGATGCGACTGTCAAAGGCGGGGCATGGTATCCTTTAACTGTTAAAAAAATTGTCAGGCTGCTCGATATTGCAATTGAAAACCGATTGCCCGTGATTCATTTGTCTGACAGTGCCGGAGGCTTTTTGCCGGAACAGTCCGAACTTTTTCCAGACAGATATAATGCCGGCAGGATATTTCGCAATAAGGCAATCTTAAGCAAGCTTGGCATTCCTCAGCTTTCAATTGTGCTGGGACATTGCACGGCTGGTGGCGCTTATATACCTGGAATGAGTGATTATAGTGTTATAATCAAGGGAACCGGAGCGGTTTTTCTGGGCGGGCCTCCCCTGGTCAAGGCAGCCACAGGAGAAATAGTAACCGTCGAGGATCTTGGGGGGTGTGACATGCATACCCAAATAAGCGGTGCAGTGGATTATCCAGCCCAAACAGAACCAGAGGGGATTGCCATTGCCCGGGAAATTATGGCTCAGATTAAACGTCCACAAAAATATCCCATTGAACAACAGGAACCAGAAGCTGTGTATTACAACCCTGAAGAATTATATGGTATTTTACCAAAAGATACCAAGGTTCAGTATGATATGCGGGAAGTTATTGCCAGGATTGTGGATGGAAGCCGTTTTCATGAATATCAACCTGCTTATGGAACGACGATAGTATGCGGCTACGCCCATATCTGGGGTTATAAAGTCGGTATTCTGGCTAATAACGGGGTGTTGTTTAATGACAGCTCCCTTAAGGCAGCCCATTTTATTCAGCTTTGCGATCAGAATCAGACACCTCTTGTTTTTCTTCAGAATATTACAGGTTTTATCGTGGGACGGGATTATGAAATGCGTGGAATCACTAAAGATGGTTCGAAAATGATAATGGCTCAGGCTGGCGCGGAAGTACCAAAGTTCACAATTATGTGCGGCGGTTCTTTTGGGGCGGGCAACTATGGTATGTGTGGGCGGGCCTATGATGCCCGTTTTTTATTTACATGGCCTAAACATCAGATTTCGGTCATGGGTGGCGAGCAGGCCGCCAATGTGCTGACTGATATTAAAGTCAAGCAATTAAAAAGAGAAGGGAAAAATTTGAGCCCAAAAGAAATTGCTGCGATTCGAGAACCAGTACTGGCTGATTACGAGCGCCAAAGCAGCGCTTATTATTCCACTTCTGAAATCTGGGATGATGGCCTGATTGACCCTGTTGGCACGCGAAATGCGTTGGGCATAGCGATCAGCGCATCACTTAATACACCAATTAAAACTCCTCACTACGGCGTTTTTCGAATGTAAAAAATTTACATTTTTTTCTTGACAGCGTAAAACAAATCAATTAAGTTTCACGTTTCTTTTGATGAGGAGATAATTTTGTGAAAAAATATACACCTAGTGCAAAAATAACGGATAATAAAAATAAGTGGTGGGTTATTGATGCCAAAGATGCTGTCCTTGGCAGGCTGGCTACTGTGGTTGCGTCCAGGCTGCGGGGGAAACATAACCCCATGTTTACACCCCATGTGGATACAGGGGATTCGGTAATTATAATCAATGCAGCTAAGATCAACCTGACCGGCCGCAAAATGGCCCAGAAAAAATATTATCGCCACAGCGGATATATTGGTGGTTTAAAAACTATTACAGCTGAAAAGCTGATGGAAAAACGACCGGAAGATCTTATCCGCTTTGCCGTAAAAGGGATGCTACCGAAAAACAGACTTGGACAACAACTATATGGCAAGTTAAAGGTATATGCGGATGAAAATCATCCCCATAGTGCTCAAGAGCCTGAACTTCTAAATATTTAAAACATAAAAAGCTAAATAATTACCGAGGTATTTAATGAATCAGGAAAATGTTTATTATGCTACCGGAAAGCGCAAGAGCGCAATTGCCAGTACCTGGCTAAAGCCCGGTAAAGGCGAAATTACCATTAATAATCGCGCTATCGACGATTATTTTAAAGTTCCCAGCGCCAAACTTTTATTGCGGCAACCTTTGGCACTTACAAATAATCTGGAATCTTATGATATTAAAATCAGAGTAATTGGAGGTGGAATTACAGGCCAGGCCGGGGCTATTCGGCATGGTATAACTAAAGCTCTTCTTCTGGTTGATCCTGACCTTCGGGCTGTCCTGAAAAAAGCAGGGATGGTCACGCGGGATGCCCGTGTTAAGGAAAGAAAGAAATATGGACAAAAAGGGGCCAGAGCCAGATTTCAGTTTTCCAAACGATAAAATATTTTCATTATTATTTGATTTGATAAAGGGAACAAGATATTCTTGTTCCCTTTTATTTTAGAAATTACAACCAGATAAAACAAGGCATTGGAGAAATAATGGAGACTTCTATTTCATGAGCCATGATGGATATATGATGGAAAGTGAGGATGAAGTTATTCGGCTGGACATAAAAACCAATGGTCGTGTTGTTGAAAAAAACGCGTCATGGGCTGGTTTAAAACAAGGGATGCGAGTTGCTGATATTGGTTGCGGATCAGGCAAAACCACTTTTCATTTGAATAAATTAATTCAGCCTGGAGGAAAGGCACTTGGTCTTGATTTAGCAAAGCAGCGAATTGATTATGCTGCCGGGCATTATGGAGAAAAGGAAATCGATTTTATCTGCCGTGATGTCAGGAAACCATTAGATGACCTGGGACAGTTTGATTTTGTCTGGGTACGTTTTCTTCTTGAATATTATCGCTCTTCCAGTTTTGATATTATAAAACATATATCCGGTATCCTGAAACCAGGGGGAATTCTCTGCTTGATTGATCTGGACTATAACTGCCTGGTTCAATATGGTTTCAGCAAACGCCTGGGTGATAATATCGACAGTATAATGAGTGCTGTTGAAAAAAAATATGATTTTGATCCCTATGTGGGAAAAAAACTCTACTCTTTTCTTTATGATATGGGTTATCAGGATATTCAGGCCAATATTCAGCCCCATAACCTGATTTATGACAAAATCAGTTCGGAAGCTGCTTTTAACTGGACTAAAAAAATTGAAGTTGCCGTAAAACAGTCAGGATATGAATTTAAAGATTACCCAGGCGGATTTAATGAGTTTTTTGATGAATTTCAAAATGATATCCATAATCCAAGGCGTTTTTCATATAGTGTGAAGGTTACTTGCAGGGGGGTTAAACCATCTCCATAAGGCCTGTTTCCTGGCTGACTTTTTTTCAAGTTCTTTGATTTAGTCCATTCTGTATGCTCAGGCTGCAATCTCTTCAGACTGTTTTTTAGCATAATACCTGGTAAAAGCGTCGACAATCTCTGTATCAAAATGGAGTTCGCTTTCTTTTTTTAATAAAGAAAAAGCCTCTTGATGAAGCATCGGCCCTCGGTAATGACGTTTGGAGGTAATAGCTTCAAAAAAGTCGGCCACTGCAATTATTCTTGATCCCAAAGGAATTTGATCTCTTTTCAGCCCCAAAGGATATCCGCTGCCATCATTTTTTTCGTGATGCGATGCTGCTACCATAGGCACCCGACTTAAATTACCTTCAAAATTAATCTGCTCAAGTAGTATTCTTGTTTTTTCAGCATGGGTTTTTACTATTTCATACTCTTTTCTGGTCAAGCGTCCTGGTTTTTTCAGGATTGAATCTGGAACTCCGATTTTACCATAATCATGTAGTAAGGCTGCGACCCGGATCATATCGCGATACTCTTTATCAAGTTTCATCTCTTCACAGATACCCATGCTGTATTTGGTGACTTTTTCAGAATGGCCTGCAGTTAAAGGGTCACGTGCATCAATACTGGCAGCCAAAACCTGGAGCATGGATGTAAATTGCCGCTTGCGGGCCTCATTCAACTTGGCATTTCTAATACTGATGCCTATAATATGGGCTACGCCCATTAAGAGGCTCAAATCGCTTTCCACCAGAGGTTTTTTTGTTCTAAGATTATCAACCGCTAAAACACCCAGGGATTCATCATCACAAATAATCGGACAACAGATAAAGGATTGTGTTTGCATTTTTTTTGCAAAAAACTGACTTCTTTGTGAGAGATTTTGCCCGATTTCCGCAATATCATTGACCAAAAAAGGTTTTTGCTGGCGAAAGGAAACAACAAAAATTCCTTTTGAGTCAGGTTTGTCCAAATGAAAGGCAGACTTATGTATAATTTCCATTTTATTATCAGAGTATCCAAATCCAGCGCCAAATTTCAGGCGTGTTTTGTCCTGGTTTGCTAATAAAATCAAAGCTCTATCATAGTTCAAACGGCTTTCCGCGATTTTTGCGATTTTTGATGCAACCTCTTTAATATCCGAGCTGCCGGCCGCAGCCTGACTGATTTCACTGGTTAACTGTGCATTATTATAGTTGGTGTCTATCTGTTGCAGAAGCTTATCAGATGGATCCTTTAAGTTAAAAAGACTTGTCTTTAGATCAATTTTTTCAAAATACCCGGCTATATTACTGATGCCAAGCAGTATAGCGATACTTGTGGGCAGCACAGTGAATATTGCTAAAGACAGGTTAATAAAGCAGCAAAATGCAAAGCCGGTCAATGAAAAAACAGCAAAGATATTACGAATTTTTCTCCAGATATGAAATTGTGGCGGATCAAGGGAAATAATATAGCGGCATATCTTGTCTCCTTTGAATATACATTCCGGATGTTCGATTTCAGGAGATTTTAAATTAAAAACAACTGTGATAGCTTCCCAAAAGCCGATTCGGTTTTCACACTGAAACGGCTGCTCTTGAACCCCTGGTTTGAGTTTTACTATAATTTCAACCTTGTTATTTGAAAGTTTTCTTGCGGAATATAAGGCGGATCTGGTAAAATGAGAGGTGAATTTTGTTATTTTTTCATACACCCTGGCAGGGCTAAACATGCCAAGGGCATATTGGCGGACAGCGCCGATGGCTTTCGGCGATGCCGCAAACCTCCCTGCCTCTCGGGCAATATTTTTATTATTTGTCAGCAAAGACAGCTTTTCATGGAAACGATTTATCTGATTTTGCGTAAACCAGTGTCCTGGATCAGCGGCCTGATACGGTTTCATTTTTGCGTAATTCAATAATTCTTTTTCATCAATAAAGCTGTATTTAAGTCTGATTAACCGAAGATAGGTGTCCACTATTCGACTGCTGTATATAGGAATATCATTTTTTTGGTTATGATTTATGCTGGTCATTGGTATTTATATCTTAATGCGCAATCTTAATATTTAATAAATCTGATTAAACGTTTGAGGTATCTGAAATAATGGTCTGAATATTTTGGATCCAGCACCCAGAGATTATATTCCTTTTTATAATCCAGCCCTAATTGTTGGGCTTTTTTTTCAGGGAAAAAAAGAACAGGCATTTTTTCCTGTTTTAGTTTAGCTAATATAATTTTAAATACGGTTTTTATAATCTGGTTTGTAACATCTGTAATGTTAATGGCAAAAACCGTAATTGAATTGGTAAGCTCTGAAAAATTCAAACCCAGATCAGATAAATTAATCATAAAAATCATATGAAGTCTGTTCTTTTGTTTAAGCGAGAAAAAAAGCCGTTTTCTGGTAAAGCCAAGCTCCTCATATTCTTTTGCAAGCTCATTAATTTCAAATTGACCGGAAGTTAACGAAAGCCCTTCAAGCATTAATCCACCTGAGATTGATTCATAAAAACTGTGCAAGTCCATAAAATCTTCCTCAGAGGTTTTTTTTATCTGAAAGGTTGCAGGAAGTTCAGCAGGCATCCGTTTATCAATATAAGCATAGGTATACGCAAATTTATCAATGGAACAACCTTTCAAATCGTTAATATTTCTAGCGACCCCTCCAAACACCTGATTGGGGAATTTATTATCAGGTCGGAAATAACAAAAAAGCCAATCCATGTTCAAAGAGTAGAGCTGGTAGGAATCATTGACAAACCGCCCCAGCTGGTTAAGAACCGTAAGCCCGCCCCGATTATATGGAGATTGTATGGCTGCATGATGATGAATCAGCCAGGATTTTTCATAGAACCGGATCATTGATATATGAGCCTGGATCTGATCCCTTTCCTGAAAGATAAAATATCTGGCAATACCGGATGCCTGCGAATAAAGCTTTTTCAGGGTTCTTTTAAATTCATCTTTATTTTCCTGAAGAAAGTTATATTTTTGGGGATAAATAAATCCTGTAGTAAAGAAAAAATTCCATAAGGCATCAGGGTTAACCTGGTTTGTCATATATGTGTCAGGATCAGAGAGCTGATTTATCAGGTTTACAAGCAAAGCATGTTCTTGTGGCTTCATATCAAGGATTGCAAGACCGCATTTCAAATAATTAATATGCTTTTTTTTCCCGTCTGGATTACTATAAACAACCTGAGCAATGCAGCTAAAAGAGGCATTATCTGCAAAAATAATTTTAAGATCCTGAATAATTAAACCAGGTAAAAAAATTGTTTCCTTTTCATCCTCAAGTACGGAAAAACCACAACCAGACAGGTCAATAATTGTTCGGTTAACAGGCTGCCTGGTTAAAGGATGAATAAAATAAATAACGGGAGAGGGTACTATCTTTTCCCTGGTACAACGAAATTCTTTTGGTTTAAACCGTTTTATCCGGCGATGTAATGGCGCTAACACATAGTTTCTAATAATCCTGCCGGAACCCTGTTTAATAATACGGCAGTCTCCAGTATAAAGCGTTTCATCATTCTGGTAGAAAATTAAATTTACAGGTGCTGTGCTGTCGATCCATTGAAATGTCTGAGGCGGCCTGGTCATTACCTCCACCTTAAAGGTCAACGCGTTAAATTCAATCAGTTTGCCATAAAAAAGAGCACTGTTTTGAAAAAAATAAACATTGGTATCTTTAACAGGATAGCGGTGTGTTTTGCGAACACTTGTGGTCTGACAGAAATCCGGCAGTTCAATTATAATTTTTTTGGAGTTCAGTGTAATAATTTGAGGTTTAAATTGCAAAAACTGTTGTCCACTGGAGATAATAAATTTCTTTATCTTATAATTTTCCAGTTTTTCAGCAATACCGTCCCTTAAAACCCAGATACATTCCAGATGGTCATCTTTATATGGTTGAGGTTTTGCCGATAATAACACCTTTCGATCATATTGAATATGCTTAAGTTCAACGGAAATCGTACCATCTGTAAAATGGATATGGTTGATTATATTAATCAGCGTATTTTTTGTGATTATTTTTGGTGTTGGCTGTTTATATTTTCGGATAGCAGGTGTTTTGGCAAGAATATGTTGTTTTTCAGCTTTATTAACAGCAGTATTTTTATTGACCGAGGAAATGATTGCAGGGGACTCGGAATTAAGGGGAATTTTAGCCATTTTTTTCAACCTTGCATATACAATTCAATTCAAAAAAAAACCAACAATGCGTTCAACGCCGGGCGAAAATAATTTTGGACTGTGAATAGAGTAATTATAATACTGTCTGCTGTTTATTTTTAAAGGATAATTGAAAAATGAAAAAAAATAAATAAAAAACTTGTTTAGTAACAGATTATCTGTTATTTGCCTCTAATTCGTTATTAACGAATAATTATTTTAATAAAATCAGCTATTTTATTCTTTGGTTTATTATCTGGTTTTTTGTTCGGCAGAAAAATTAAAAATTTAATATGCCCGGTCTGATCTGAGTTTTCGTGTGAGTAAATATGGCCTCCCACTGCTCTCTACCGGGCATTTTTTTTGCCTTGTTCTTCTATAGAGCGCGCGGGAACCGTTTTTTATCCTCCAATTCCTGTCATCTGCTGTTTTATTTTGCTGGTTTGGCCAGGGCTTATGGTGTGCTGAATGCCCTTATGGCGGACGGCTTTGAAAAAAATTGACGCCAGTTGAGCATCTGTGCCCCCCCCTCTTAGAACAATTTTTATATCCTCTTCATGGTCTGAAAGCAGGCAGGCTCTCAAACGACCAGCAGCAGTTAATCTCAACCTGTTACAAGTAGAACAAAAATGATGACTTAAAGCGCTGATAAAACCGATTTCACCAGGGGCGTTTAAGAATTTATAACGCTCAGCCGGACCGTCCTGACTGGTTTTAATATTTAACGGAATCAGCTTACCGATTTGTCCAAGGCGCTCTTTTATTTCCGGAGTTAAAAGATGCCTGGTGCTGTCCACCTGGGAATTTCCAATTGGCATATATTCAATAAATCTGATATGGAACGGATATACTAAAGATAATTTGCCGAATTCAATCAGCTCGTCTTCATTAATACCCTTTAATGCCACTACATTAATTTTTATTGGGCCAAAACCTTTGAGATGAGCCTGTTGAATGCTATGCCATACTTTATCAAACTTATCATAGCCGGTTATTTGTATAAATTTTTTACGATTCAGGGTGTCCAGACTGATGTTGAGCCGTTTTATACCGGCATTTTTTATCTCATCCAGGTGGTCTGCCAGCAAAATTCCATTGGTGGTCAGACAAACATCCCTTAATTTTTCGATTTGAGTTACCCGCGCTAAAAAATCATAGACCCCTTTACGAACCAGTGGTTCCCCTCCGGTGATTCGAACTTTGGTTATTCCCAAACCAACACCAATTTTTATGATTCGCAAAATCTCTTCATAGGTTAATACATCTTCGTGCTTTAATTTTGGAATTTTATCAAGGGGAGAACAATAAATACATCTCAGGTTACACCAGTCGGTAATTGAAACCCGCAGGTAATTAATGTGGCGATTGAAGCGGTCAATCATTATTTGGTCCGGCATTATTTGTTCCGGCATTATTCGTTCCGGTTGAATCAACATCTCATTTAGGTGTAATATTGAATTTTTCACGATATTTGGGATTATCGATAATTGGAGGTCTTTCAAAGCCCTTATAATCGAAAATATCCGGTTTAAATTCATTTTTGACAAGATTATACTGAATCATTTCATCAAAAAGATCGTCTTTAAGTTTTATTTTGTCAAACTTGATTTCGCGATTGATAAATGTTTTTATAATTGCAAATGACATTTTACCCAGAGCTTTAGTACTCTGATTTCGATGAACCCGTTTTTCAAGATCCACCTGAGACATAACATCCAGTCCCCACTTATTATAGATATCCAGAATCATGCTGGTTTCAATTCCATATCCAATTGGAAAGTGAATTTTTTCAAAAATTTGACGGAAACCAGCGTATTCACCGGACAGGGGTTGTAAAATTTGAGTAAGTTCCGGAAAAAAAAGAGAAAACAGGGGTCTGATTACCAGTTCAGTGACACGGCCTCCACCAGTTGGCCGAATTTTACTTTTGCCGATAGCTATCGGCCGATCATAAAATGCTTTACAAAATTTAATCTTGTCGGACATGATTAAAGGGCCGATAAGTCCGTAAACAAAGCGATGGTGAATATTTTTTATGTCTGCATCCAGATAGATAATGATATCGCCCTTTGTGATATATAAAGCTTTCCAGAGGTTTTCGCCTTTGCCCTTATAATTGTCAAGCTCCGGTAAAATATCATCGGCCTTATATACATCAGCACCAAAACTTCTGGCTATATCTCTGGTTTTGTCGGTTGAACCGGAATCCACTACCACTATTTCGTCGAGCAGGGGATAACGGGTCATTAACTCAGACTTGATAATTACAATCTCTTTTGCAATAGTTCTTTCCTCATTTAGAGTCGGCAGGCATAAAGAGATAGATAATTTTTTTTTCTGTTTCATTTCTACCAGTTGAATAAGATCATTAAACTTTGAGTAATGAAAGGTGTTGTTTTTAAGCCAGCTGTTATTCATCACAAACTCCGTTGTCAATGGCCATAATTACGCCGATGATCTGTGCTATTCCTTTAAACATGGGATGAATATACATTAAGCTTCTTTTAGAATGGTTGTTTTCGCCATGGGTAATTCCTAAGGTTATAGCTGGAATGCCGTGAGCCAAAAATATGGAAAGTTCGGATTCACTTGATTGGCTGACAGGTGTCAGCCCAAGTTTTTTCATAATCATACCGGCATTCTTTACCAGTGGATGGTTAAATTTCAAGCGTGAGGCCGTGACATTACTAATGGTGTGAAAGTCAAGGTCGATTTCATACTCATGGCTTAAACCATCCACAATATCCATAATTTCCTGGTAAATTGAGCGTACCATTTTATCACTGTCGCTGCGTATTTCAAGCCCGAGAATTGCTTCATAGGCATTTTCACCATGTTTTAGGCCTCCTGCAATATTTCCAATTATAATGTTGGAGCGAGGCTTTTGAGGCAGGCGCAGCATAAGGATTTCATTGATTATTTCATTTAAAACTAAAATTGCATTTTTATTTGAACTATGTTTTTTTTTGTTGGCAGGTGAAATTTTGCACTCAATATCACCCCTGATCATACTATCTGAAAAATAGTTCAGTCTGCCCAATTCACAACCTTCAATGCAGACAGCAGCTCTTATGGGCGTGGACCAGGTTTTTAGCAGGTGACGGATTCCCCTTAAATTTCCCCTGCCAATGGACTGGATAACGCCGGCTAAAACAATATCTGATTCAAATTTAAGATCAAGCTGGCGAAATATTTCAGGCAAAGAGGCAAGAACCCCAACCCCTGCTGAATTATCAAGTATTCCAGCCCCTGATATACTGTCCTTGTTGACCGTATAATTATGATCAATGTCTTTCGAAAATATAGTATCCATATGGGCGGTAATAAAAATTGGTGGCCTTGTTCGCGAAGTACCCCTGATAATCCCTATTGGGTTACGATAGCCATCTGTTGTACACTCATCCACCTGAAAATCGGCCAGGCGTTCTAAAAAAAGCTTGGTTCGCTGCTTTTCCTGAAAGGTTGGAGACGGGATTTGTCCCAATAGCAGAATATTGGTAACTATTATCTCCATCATAGCTTCTATTTTTTTTTCAAAGGATGGAATTTTGTCAAGGCTGTCAGCCATAAAGAATATCCTGGGATGTTGTCTGATTATAATCCGGTCAGCGTATTACCTGCCTATCTAAAATAACCGGCTCAAACAGCAGGCAATAAAGAAAAGCAGAAATATTGCATGCCCCCGATTTATGAGAATCTAAATATAATTATTGGATAATACAACAAAGAACCTTGCCTGGTCAACAAATTAATAATCTCGGCAAGGCAAAATAATAATATTAATGCAGGTGAGTATGAAAATGCCGATGTAATATAAGCTTAGTAGAAATTTTCCCATTTTCCATTGAATAGATGGAATTTGACAGTTTATTAAGAAAATGATGATCATGTGAAATTAAAATATAGGAAATGTCAAGCTTTGCAATAAGGTCGATCAGCAGGGCTTTGGTTGCCTTATCAAGGCCGGTGCCCGGTTCATCAAGCAAAAGGATTTCAGGCTTCATGGCCATGACCGTTGCCAAAGAAACCAGTCTTTTTTCACCACCCGATAATTTGTGGGTGATTCTGTTTTCAAAATTATTCAAGCCAAGTGTGGCCAGTGTTTCAATTGATATCTTTTTGGCCTGAGCCGGAGTTTTGCCCTGGTTTAGCGGACCAAAGGCCACATCTTCCAATACAGTAGGACTAAATAATTGATCGTCGGCATCCTGGAAAAGAAGGCCTATTCGACGCCTAATTAATTTAAAATCATTTTCGCTGCTGACTGGCTTTCCGAAAATATGGATTTGACCGGCACCTGGTTTTAATAGACCCATAATAAGATAAAAAAGTGTGGTCTTGCCGCTGCCGTTGGGCGCCATCAGACCGATTCTGTCATTGCGGTATAGTTTTAAATCAAGCTTGTTAATGATATTTGCAGGGCTGCCGGGATATCTAAAGGTTATTCCATCAAGATTTATAAGCAGCCTGCTCTGGTTATTGGACTGTGTGTGAGTTTCCATATAAATTTCTAAAATCCTTTATTCTACATCTTTGCATTAATTTCACATCAGTGGAGTTCCAAAATAATCAGGGCAAGCGTAATAATAGTCATAAAACAGGCAAAAATCCAGTTTGAGCTGGATACTGAAAAATCGTACAGGCTGTAAAATCGGCCTTCAAATCCTCGGCAAAGCATTGCCTGGTGCACTCTTTCAGCTCTGATTGAAGCACGAACAAAAAGCATGCCGATTAAATAAGCATATGTTTTATAGGTATGCATATTGGTTTTGGGACGAAACCCGCGAATTTTAATCGCATTCCAAAGACGCTGATATTCATTTTCAATTACAAAAAGATAACGGTAGGTCATCATAAAAAGATGTATAAATTTATCAGACAGGTGTAAACAGTTCAAAGCGTGCCCCAGGGTAATAATCGTCATGGTTGCCATAAGGGGCATGAAAGCCAGCAGAATTGCAAGAGTTTTAATGGTAATTCGGGTAGCCAGCATGACTCCAGGGTGAGTAATCGTTAATGGCCCGACCTGATAAAGTTGTTCACCTTCAAAAGTCAAAGGCAGTATCAGCCAGATAAATAATAGAAACCAGGCAACAACTGCCAGTCGTTTAGCTATTTCCCACAAATCCAATTCAGCCAGATAAACAAGTAAAATCGAAACGCAAAGTGCGATGGCGAGCACCAAAATTTTGTTTGAAAGCGCAATAACCAGGGTATAGAATATTGCTGCGATAATTTTGAACCGGGGATCAAGGAGATGTATCCTTGAATTTCCCATGGCAAAGGGTTCTTGAATCATGCTCTCAATGAATCCTTATGCTTATTGCGATAATTAAAATAGGCTCCGATTCCGACCAGCCCAAAAATATAACCCAGAGCACCAAAAATGTCTGCAATATCAGGATCATGATCAGGATTTAAGGCTTTATCAAGTTTGAGTATAACGGGCTGTAATTTGCTGTCCAAAATTTGTTCTATCATATTTTGCAAATCTTTTTGGCTGAGACAGGATGGTAATGATTCATTTGTTTTTGTATAATTATTGGTTATTTTTGTTATTGATGGAAAAAAATGCTCATTGATCTCTTTAACAGGAATTTTCCATTCAGCACGATGGCCCATTCCAGCCTGGAGCACGATTTTGATTCCGGTTTTTTCCGGGATTTTAAAGGAAAACTCGCCATTTTGATTGGTTTGGCCTTCAAGTATTTTTTTTCCACTAAATTCGAAAACCTCAATTTGACCCTGTTTGACTTTTTTCCCTCCGCTGAATTTACTTATAGTATGGACCATATCATTTTCCAGCCAGGCAAAAACAGAGACTTTATGAGCCAAAACAGCATGAGGGGTAAACAGTGAAAAGATTGCAAAATAAATTATAGCAGCGGTCATTATTCTCAAAACAGGGCAAAGCATTTATATTCTCCTTATAAATTACAGGCAGCAAAAAAAAACCACGTCAATATCCGGCATTTTCCTAATACCATTATTTCTGCGGTTTTATTGAATTATCTTTTTTTATACAAAATAGACTTCATGCCTATATTTATAAATTTTTAATTAATACACAACTCAACAATTTTCAAGTTATTTTTAAAGAGGATAGATCTTAAATCTGCAAAAAAAAACAGGCAAAAAGCATATTTTAAGCACCAGATTGGAAAATAATCTATTGAAATTTAAATAATAATAATGTTATTTTTTAATGTAGTGAATAAAAAAGAAAGGCTTTTGGGGATTTTACTTATTAGTTAATTGAATCTGGAAAAAAAGCAAGATGGTATATATGAAAAAATCTTTTGTAGCAGCTGGACAATATTATGTGAGCCACTCAGAGCCGATAATATTGCAAGCCATTTTAGGCACCTGCCTTGGAGTTGTGCTTTATGATGATGTCGCTGGTGTGGGAGGTCTTATTCATCTGCTCTTACCGGAACCAGTCGGGTTGGATTATGAAGGTAATTTTGTCCGCTATGCAGCAACTGGAATGCCTGTTTTTATTAAAGCTCTGATAGATGCCGGAGCCAAAAAAGAAAATCTTAAAGCTGTTATGGCCGGCGGAGCCCTGGTGGGCCCTTTGGATAAATTTGATTTAGGGCTGGATATTGGTGGCAGAAGTGCTGAAATTGCCAAGACCATTCTTGTTAAAGAACAAATTAAGATAATTGCCGCTGAAACAGGTGGTTTTTTTACATGCTCTCTTGAACTTAACCTGGCAAATTGGGAAACAACTGTAAAACCAGCCTATGAACTTTATGATAAGATGGCAGGCCCGGAAAAAAAACCCTCTTTAAAAGATATTTCACGTTCCATGCAAAATTTGCAGCCGATTCCCCAGGTAGCTCTTAAAATTTTAAGAATAATTGATCAAGGGGAGTATGATATTGACCGAATTGCCGACGAGGTGCGTAAAGATCAGGTGATCAGCGCCAGGACTTTGCAGTTTTGCAACTCTCCACTATTTGCTAAACGCAATCAGGTAAAATCTATTGATCATGCCCTGGTTTATCTGGGTCAGAATCTTCTGGTAAAGATGATAATTTCCGCTGCAATTCAAAAATATTTTGATCAGAGCAGTTTCGGGTATTCACTCTGTAAAGGAGGGCTTTTTTATCATGCTGTTGGAACCGCCATTACTGCCGAAAAACTGGCTCAGTTAACCGGCCTTATAGAACCTTCTGTGGCATATACGGCTGGATTGATTCATGATATTGGAAAAGTTGTTCTGGATCAGTTTTTAGAACAGACCCACCCGCTTTTTTATCGTGAATTGCAGGATAAAACAACAACCCTGCTGGAAGCTGAAAAAAAGATATTTGCCATTGATCATACTGAAGCCGGCTATATATTAGCCAAACAGTGGTCTTTGCCTGAATCTTTGGCTTTGGTAATTAAGCATCATCATTATCCATGTGCTTTCAAGCAAAAATCAGCGCTGATTGCCCTGGTATATCTGGCGGATCTGCTTATGGCCAGATTCCACTCCGGTCTTGAACTGGAACAGCTTGAGACCCGCAATCTGATCACAGTTTTAAAAAAGCTGGAATTAAATCCCAGGCGATTTGCCGAGCTGGTTGATCTGGTTCCCATGGAATTAAATTTATTTGAATAAATGGCTGAAATATTAGTTGGAAATACATTATTATGGCAATAAACCAGGAACAACAACAACTCTTACGACTGCTTCCCAGCGTAGATAGTATTTTGCTAAGAACCCAGGCTGATCCTTTTTTTTCAAATATTCCCAAAATTGTTATAATTACAGCAATTCATCAGATAATTGAAAAGCTTAGAGCAAAAATTATGCAGGCTGATCCAACAATCCTGGAAAAAAATCTTGGCATTGAATTTTTTATAGAGGATATTAAGTTAGCGATCGGTTTTCTGATGGAATTTAAATTAAAAAGAGTAATTAACGCTACAGGGGTTGTTGTGCATACCAACCTGGGGCGCTCTTTGCTATCTTTGCCGGCTATGGATAACATAAAAACAGTGGCTGGAGGTTATTCAAATCTGGAATTTGATCTTGGTCTGGGGAAACGCGGGTCAAGATATAGTGTTGTGGAAGAAATTTTATGCGAAATCAGCGGGGCTGAAGCTGCAATGGTGGTAAATAATAATGCAGGTGCGGTTTTACTTTCGCTTGATACTCTGGCTTCTGGAAAAAAGGTAATTATTTCCCGCGGTGAACTGGTGGAAATCGGCGGCTCATTCAGAATACCGGATGTAATGGAAAAAAGCGGCGCTATTTTGCAGGAAGTGGGCACCACTAACAGAACCCACATAAAAGATTATGAGAACGCGCTTGATGAAAACACCTCTCTTTTATTGAAAGTGCATACCAGCAACTATAGTATAACAGGTTTTACAGCAACTGTTTCACTCCAGCAACTGGTTATTATTGGAGCTGAACATAATATTCCGGTTATGGAGGATCTTGGCAGTGGTACTTTTGTTAATTTTGCAAAATATGGTCTTTCCCCTGAACCAACAGTTCAGCAATCTGTGGCAACTGGTGCTGATATTATCACTTTTAGCGGGGATAAGCTTTTGGGAGGCCCACAGGCCGGTATTATTCTGGGCAAGCGGATTTTTATCGAAAAAATCAAGCAAAATCCTTTAACAAGGGCTCTTAGAATAGACAAACTTACCTTAGCCGCCCTTGAAAGCACCTTGCATCTTTACAGGGATGAAAAAAAAGCAGTTGCCGAGATTCCAACATTAATGATGCTGACCATGCCAATCGAGATTATCGAGCAAAGGGCTTTAAAACTGGCCGGTCTTTTAAGGCAGATTAAAGATACCCGTTTATCTTTTGAAATTCTGGATCTGCCATCTAAAGCAGGCGGTGGCTCACTTCCTCTGCTTAATCTGCCCAGCAAATGTATAGGAGTCAGGATTACAGGACTTTCGCCGAATATGATTGAAAAAAAATTGCGTCACTATTCTCCTCCGATAATCGGCAGAATTGAAAATAACCTGTTTCTAATGGATCTAAGAACGATCCTGGATGATCAGCTTGAAATTATCAGGACAGCCCTGGCAGGACTTCCTCTTGAAATCGATAATAAATTATGAAAAAATTCAAAAATATTTTTCACAAACGCCGCATAACTCACGATTTTATTTTTAATGGCCTTGATGAGCCAACAGATGGCAAACCCAATTTTGATATTTCCATTGATTGCAAATATTCAGATGTTAATAAGTCGGATGAAAAAGTCTTTTTGGTTGGTGAAAATATTTCAGATATTAATCTGGATAAAAAGGGGCTGGCAATTCTTGAAAAAGAGCAGAAATTTGCCTGTATGGCTGTTAAAATCGATAGTCTTTTTTTTGATTATTCATCCTATGATAAAAAACAGCAGGCCAAAATCAAAAAAAATGGCGCTGCTATAATAAAACCTGCTTGCCTAAAAAAAAAATGTTATCCATTTACATTATCCGGCAACCTTTTAGGATATCTTATCCCAGGAGGCGATGAAAGAATATGCAGAGAGCTGGCAGCCCTTTTTCAGGAAAAATTTGCTGTTTTAGCACCGGAAACCATTTCAGTCGGGATTGCCGTTTATCCTGCCTCCAATTTTACTAAATCCGAAACTATAATCAATGCTGTTAAGGCACTTGACCATGCAGCTTTTTTAGGTCGTGGTAGTGTGGTTGTTTTTGATGCAGTCAGCCTGAACATAAGCGGTGATAAATTTTACCAGCAAGGTGATCTAAAAGGGGCCATCAGGGAATTAAAAGCAGCTTTGGCGCTTGATCCTGAAAATATTAATGTTATCAACAGCCTGGGAGTTTGTTTCGGGGTTTTAAACGATTTTAAAAAAGCCTGCCATGAGTTCAGAAAAGTTGTTGAAAAGGCGCCGGATGAGGTTATGGCTATTTATAATCTGGGGCTGGCCCACATGTTCCAGGGTAATAAGTTAAAAGCTTTAGATTATATGCTTAGGGCCTGTCGTAAGGATCCGAATGTTTTTGAAGTATTATACCAGATCGGACGGTTATTTTTAGATATGAAAAATTATAAAAAAGCCGTAAGATTTTTTAAAAAAGCCCTTGTTTTACAACCTGAATCATGGCCGGTTTTGCGTTATCTGGGAAAATCCTATCTGGCCCTGCATAAAACAAAAGAGGCGATAAATATTTTTGAAAAAGCGATTAAACAGAATCCCAATGATGCTGAATCGCTTTCGGAACTTGGTTTTTTGATGGATCTACAAGGCGAAAATTCTGAAATCACAACTCTTTTTTGTCGACATAGTGTGTGTATTGAACCGGATAACGGCCTTTTTAGATATAAACTGGGATGTTTATATTTAAAACATAATCAGCTTGAGCAGGCTTTAAAAGAGCTGACCAAAGCTGCCCAGTTAGGTTATGAGGCCAGAGCTGATATAAAAGAGGCAAGATCGCGGATAAGAGCAAGTGCTGTTTAGAAAAAAATAGAAAGAAAAAAACAAGGAAAATAACCTTGTTGGATATTATTATAAGGAGAGTAAAATGCCGATTTATGAATATTGTTGTAAAGATTGTAAAAATGAATTTGAATACCTTGTTTTTGGCAGTGAGTTACCCATTTGTCCAGAGTGCGACAGCAATAAGGTTGCCCGATTAATGTCTGCCTGTGGTTACCTTTCAAAGGGAAGCGCAGGTGAAACCATAAGCTCTTCTGCAACTGCTGCATCGTCTTGTGGCAGCTGTTCAGCCACTTCCTGCGCGGGTTGTGGAAGCTGATGGGAACCCCCATTCTAAAAATAGGTTCCCGCGGAAGTCGGCTGGCGCTCTGGCAGACTAATTGGGTAAAAAACGCCTTGCTGGCTAAACATCCTGACCTGGTTATTGAAATTATAATAATTAAAACAAGGGGTGATAAGATTCTGGATGTTCCCCTGGCTAAAGTGGGAGGTAAGGGCCTTTTTGTAAAAGAGATTGAAAATGCCCTGACAGACTCTGAAATTGATCTGGCAGTTCACAGTATGAAAGATATGCCGGCAAAAATTCCTGAAGGGCTTTGCATTGGGGCTGTTCCAAAACGTGAAGTAGCGCTTGACGTACTTATTTCCCGCAAAAATATTTTATTTAAAAACCTGCCCCAGGGAGCCTGTATTGGAACCAGCAGTCTTCGCCGTTCAAGCCAGTTGCTTTATTTGCGGCCGGATATCAAGATCAAACCTTTGCGGGGAAATCTGGATACCAGACTGAAAAAGCTTGACAGCGAAAAACTGGACGCGATTATTCTGGCGGCAGCTGGTGTTAAAAGGCTCGGTATGGAAAGAAAAATAACTGAATATCTGGATCAGGAAATCATGCTGCCTGCCGTGGGCCAAGGTGCTTTATGCATTGAAACACGGCTGGACGACCCTTTTATAACCCCTCTGGTGGCTTCTTTAGATCATGCGCCAACCCGCACGGTTATAATTGCCGAGCGAACTTTTTTAAATCATCTGGAAGGTGGCTGCCAGATTCCCATTGCAGCCCATGGAATATTTTCAGGAACCAATCAATTAGAACTAAAAGGGCTGGTAGCTGAAATTAATGGCGCGGTCGTACTAAAAAAGACTGTTTGTGGACCTGCGGGTCAGGCGGAAATACTGGGTCATCAACTGGCTGAGCTTCTTTTAAAAAAAGGGGCTGGTCAGATATTGGCAAAACTTTAAAAAAAGATGGATTAAAATAATGAGCGGAAAAGTATATCTGGTTGGAGCTGGTCCAGGAGATCCGGGTCTTATAACGGTTAGAGGACTTGAGTGTTTATCCAGAGCTGATGTGGTGATTTATGATTATCTGGCATCTCCTGTGCTTTTAGGAAATGTCAGGGAAGATGCGGAAATTATTTATGTGGGCAAAAAAGGCAGCGATCACACCTTATCTCAAGAGGATATAAATGATCTTATAGTTCAAAAGGCTTTAAAAGGAGTAAATGTTGTTCGTTTAAAGGGCGGGGACCCCTTTATTTTCGGCAGGGGTGGTGAAGAGGCCGAAAAATTAAGTAATCAAAACATTCCTTTTGAAATTGTACCGGGTGTAACTTCTGCAATTGCCGGTCCCGCTTATGCTGGCATTCCCCTTACACATCGCAAATATACATCAACCCTGGCCTTTGTTACAGGGCATGAAAACCCTGACAAGGGTGAATCCAGTATTAACTGGCAAAGCCTTGCTACGGGAATCGGCACAATTGTTTTTTTAATGGGCGTTAAAAATTTGTCAAATATTGCCCGGCGGTTAATGGAAGCCGGTAAATCTCCGGATACTCCGGTAGCTCTGGTTCGCTGGGGAACTACTCCAAAACAGGAAGTGGTAACAGGAATTCTGTCCAATATCGTCGAATATGCCAAGGCTGCTAAAATCAAGGCCCCGGCAATTATTGTCGTGGGTGAGGTGGTAAATCTTAGAGACACCATGAGCTGGTTTGAAAACCGCCCTCTTTGGGGAAAGACAATTATTATTACAAGGGCCAGGGCCCAGGCCAGTGACCTGGTTGCGCAGCTTGGCGGGCTGGGAGCCCAGTGCCTTGAGTTTCCTACTATTAAAATTGAACCTGTTGCGGATAAAACCCCTTTGGACAGGGCTATTGACAGGCTTAAAACCTATAACTGGCTGATTTTTACAAGTGTCAACGGGGTAGATTATTTTTTTAAACAGCTTTATGAAAAGGGACTTGATGCTCGCGTTTTATCCCATTTGCAGATTGCTGTAATCGGCCCTGCTACCAAAAAAAAGCTTTTGGCTTTTGGAATTCAGACAAATCTTATGCCTAAAAATTATCAGGCCGAGTCGGTTATAGAGGCCTTTGCCGCGTTTGATATAAAAGGGAAGCAGATTCTTTTGCCCAGGGCCAAAGAGGCGCGTCCCATCTTACCTGCCGAGTTGATTAAAATGGGAGCCCTGGTTGATGAAATAGCGGTTTATCAGACTTGCCAGGTCAAAAATGAAGTTGCTCATCTAATGACCCGGTTGCAACAGGGATCAGTTGATTTTATAACCTTTACCAGCTCTTCAACTGTAAGAAATTTCAAAAACTTACTTCCGGTTGATAGCTTTGATGACTTGCTGGAAGGTGTAACTATAGCTTCGATTGGCCCCATTACAACTCAAACCGCTATTGATCTTGGATTTAATGTTAAAATTACTGCCAAAGAATTTACGATTCCCGGTTTATGCCGGGCAATCATTGACTATTGCAGTGCTGATTCATAAATGCGTCAATCACTGACTGGTTTAAATAAAATTTAGCATAATGCTTATAATTTTGTTTGCCGGCAAAAAAAAAGGAGAATACAAAATAATGAGTGATCAGGAAGGATTTAAGGTAAACACAGCCAGAGATGCTTTGTCCTTATTAAGTCAAAAAATGTTTAAAAAATTTGGTGAAGAAGTTTTGGCGGATATTGAAGATGTCTGGTTTAAACTTGGACTGACAGTGGGGCAAAAGATGAAAAAAAACTTGCCGGACACTCGCCTGACAACTGCTGCCACTGCTTTTGTCGAAGGAGGGCGCAAACGCGGCACAAAAATTGACATTTTGAGGCTGGATGACAGCAGCTTTTGCCTGACAGGAGACCGTTGCGGAATTGGTCTTGTCGGCAAAGGGCGTGAACTATGCTGGGCCTGTATGGGCGTAGATCGAGGTATTTTTGAAGCAATAACCGGAAAAAAAATAAAGATGGAGATAAGAAAGACCCTTGCGGAAAA
>JASFBJ010000143.1 GCA_030149585.1 Desulfobacterales bacterium
AATTAACTTCCTCAACTATGCATCACAGCTTCAGGCCATCTTTGCCCGATATAAATCTGTGTGCCTACTTGTGGAAGTTATTTCGTCCTCCTCCTCCTTCCTTATTATGGTCATGGGTTATTAATTTTTCTTAATTTCATAATAAGATGCAGGCTATGCTTTTTGATAAAGGGAATTTGAGACAATATTTTGTCAATTGATATCAATACACTGGTTATTATTTGATTAAAAGGTATAAATTTAAGGATGGAAATGTGATCTGGGAATCCAGCCATAATATAAGCCAAAAATCCAAATCTTTCAATTTTCTCGATCGTAAATTTACCATTTTTATCAATTATCTTCTCTAACTCATTTTGCAAAAAGGCCCTATCATCTTTGTCAAAACGTTTTGATTTTTTATACATTATTTTGCGAGCCAACCGTATAATAACAGAATCGTTACAAGGCTCTGAAAACACGAATAATCCATTTTTTGTCAAGATTCTGTGAACTTCATTTAAAATAAGACCAATATCAGGAATATGATGTATTACCCCGCGACAAACAACACAATCAAAACTGTTATCTCTGAAAGGAATATGATTGCCATCCCCAATAATTGCTCCTTTAGAACTTTTCCAATTCTCCCTGGCAGATTTTAGCATTTTATATGATATATCCAAACCATAAACCGATTTAAATTTTTTTACCAGGTCAGGAATTAATATTCCATTTCCACAGCCAAAATCAAGCACGCATGATTTAGCGCCATTCAAACAAAGACTAATAAGCTTGTCATTCCAATATGTTTGAAAGATTTTTGAATAGTCGGATCCATATCTGACGAGATAATGGTCCGCTATCTCTTCGTGCAGATCAATTTGTCGCTGCTGTCTGTTCATTTGGCAGTCACCTTTTATGAAAAACCACAATGTATTTAATGCAAAGCTATTATTTTTTACCTTTTACCCAACTTAAATGTTCCATCAATATTTTAAAAAGGGGCTTTACCATACTAAAATCCTTAAACATTTCCTTAAATATTCGCCAGGCATGCTTTGGCCTTGAAAAAAATTTAACATTAGCTTTTTTTATTGCCTTAATAATGTCATCTGGCTTTAGATATCCATAGTCAACAATGGCAGAATAATTCTGATCGAAATCTTCCCACTCAGTTGATACCAGCCAATTATTTTCTACAGCTTGACGATAAAATGGTGTCCCTGGATAAGGCGCTGCCACCGCAAAATTAGCCATATCTAAAGGCAATTCTAATGCGCATCGAGTATTTTCCTCCAAAGTATCCTTTGTATCACCGGGCAGGCCATATACAAAATAACCCCATACCTCAATTCCGGCTTTGTGTATCATTTCAACTACCTCATATATCTGTTTAACAGTAATTTGTTTTCTAATATTTTTTAACACCTTGTTAGAACAACTTTCAATTCCTGGGGCAATCATCCAGCAACCTGCCTGCTTCATAAGATCAACCATTTCTTGATTAATTGTAGCAATATGTGTATTACAAGCCCACTTGAATTCAAGTTTTTCCTTTATAATCTTCCTGCACAATTCTTTGACCATCTTTTTATTGGCTGTAAATGTATCTGCTTGAAACATAATATTTTCTACACCCAGGCCCAGTAAATATTTTACTTCCCTCAACAAACTATCAGCAGAACGCATGCGCACTACATTCTTCCACATCACATTTTGCCGGCAAAAAATGCAACTATAAGGACACCCGCGTCCGGCCACGATAAATGTATACTGTCCGAAAAAAGGCATTCGGTATTTTTTTAAAGGCAAAAGATCATGGGCAGGCATTGGCAAATCATCCAGATTTTCAATAAAAGGACGTTCCTCATTTATCTGAATATTTGAGCCGTTTCTAAAAGCTATACCTTTTACTGCTTCCAAATGGCCATTATTTTCCAGAACATCAATAAGTTCAACAAATGTCAATTCAGCCTCGCCCATAATAGCAAAATCCAAACTTGGAAACCTGATTAGAGACTCTTCAGGCCTATCCGTCAAATGCGGTCCCATCCCTATTGTGGCAGCACCTAGACTTTTAGCTAAAAACATTATATACATATCATTAGTTAATGTTGTAGAAATAATGTTGCTTGCAACGTATCGTGGTTTTTTATCTTTTAAAATCTGCTTGAATTTGTCCCAATTGATATCCTCAGCAATTGCATCTATAATCTCTACAGAAAATTGATCACGCACCAAAGAAGCCAGATAAGCTAAATTCGTTTGCGGCCAAATCATACGTTCACGCGTTTTTCTCCCACATCGATTAACATCTCGTATAATGATGGACCTATCAGGCGATGGTGGATTTACTAAAAGCATATCTACGGGCATTTTTTATCTCCCTATTCTTTTATCTATCAAATCAGCCAGCATACCGATCACCAACACCATAATGGAAGTCATCAAAATAACACCAAAAGTTACATCCATAGCCTTTCCTGTTAAAAACCAGCTTCCAATCAATACCAGAAACGCAAAAAATGCCAAAATCAAACTCAATGGAACAAAAATTTTTAATGGGTCAAAATACAAGACTGTTCTGATAATTAATTGTATGAAATTCAGCGTGTCTTGTACTGGTTTTATTTTTGACTTTCCCTCGCGCTGAAAATAATCTATTGGAATATATTTTATTGAATACCCATTTGTCAAAGTGGCGAGTGTAATTGTGGAAGTAAATGAGAAACCATCCGGAAGAATCCCGATATATTTTTCAACTACGTCCTTCTTTATGACTCTTAATCCTGAATTCAAATCCGGTATTTTTGTGCCGGTCAAATAACTTGCAAGTTTTGTGATAAAGCATTTTGCCGGCTTTCTAATTAAGGGGATCTTAACATTTTTGCCAAGACGCGCGCCTACAACCATGTCAAAGCCGCCTTCCTCAAAAATTTTAACCAGTTCAGGAATTCTTTCATTGGGATATGTATCGTCAGCATCGGTTATCGCAATTATGTCATATTTTGCGTTTTTGATTCCTGTCTTTAATGCAGCACCATAACCACGGTTTTGCTTATGACGAATTATTTTAACCTTTTCTTTTGCAGTAATAATATCGCTGATTTTTTCATCTGAGCCGTCATCTACAATGATGATCTCAGGAAAGTCCTGCCAGGGAGTTTTGATTAGCTTATCTATCGTACCGGCGATAGATTCAACTTCATTATAAGCGGGAATAATTAAACTGAATTTCACAGTAATTCCTTTTTCGTTTAGAGGTCTCATTTTTTAATAAAAATTTTGGTGATGGTTTCCACGCAGGAGCGTGGAAACGAGATCAAAAATTTTGCACATTATCAATTTATATCGCCGGCTTTTTCGCACGCGTCCTGCATTCCATAGGTTATGCGGTAAACTTTATGAAGCTGATCGTTACTCACAAAAACCAGCTTTAATTCGTTATTATGACCTTTTATCATTTCAGAATAAAATTCCATCACCGGTTTTTTCTCCAGACCTCCCAAAGGCTCCTCAATAAGATAGCCGGCTTTCAGGTCTTGTAAAAGACTGAATGAATAATCAGGGTCTCCGACAAAAGGCTTTGCCTCCTTTGGAGAGGGGAAATAGTATGTTTTTGAATTTATAAACCATGGTTTTAATGCTTTGCGTCCGGTATAGAGATAATATACGAGCTCGTAGGTGCAGGCTATAACTGCGTCCTTTTCGGTATTTTCATTAATCCAGGAGATAGTCTCTATAAATCCGTCCCAGGTTTTATCATTGGCCGTTATAATAAAACTTGTGGTCATTGCTATATTTGGAAGCAATAAAAAAATGATAAATGAAATAAAATAAATTTTTGGCCGATTACTCTGAAAACGTTTTGCCCACTCAACAATCGCCATAATGCCCATAAAAAATATCATGAAGAAAAAAGGAGTCAGGGGAACCAGATAGCGCAATTTGGAAACGGGAAGGGTCGGCAAACTGAGGTATATCATGATGTATAAAGCAAGATAAAAAAGGATGAAAAGGTATCGGCCGCTTTTAAAACATTGCTGGATTCCTGCCATAAATATTATCCAGACAAACACCATAAGTGGTTTTAGTATAGTAGAAATACATGAAATTATTTGCGAAACATATTCACAAAGATATGAAATATTGGCAAATAATATTACTTTGAATTCAGTCATAAGTTCAAGTACTGAAGTTGTTCCAAATGTTGAAAGGGAATAGCCTGTATAATAAAGCAAAAGCGGGTTGGAATCAGCAGATGGGGCGTGTGCTTTTGCCCAGATTATCCAGGGCAGATTCAAAGCGCAAATAAGAAGCGTGCTTAAAACTGCTGTTTTATAGTTCTTCTTTACGAGAAAATAAAGGACACAGGCCATAAGTAAGGCCAACCCAAATGGTCTGGTCTGCCAGGCAAGACTTGCGCTGAGGATTGCGAAAAAATAGAGGGCATATTTTACGGCATTACCTTTGTCTTGACCCTGCTTTCTCTCCGACAGAGCAAAAATAAATGCGGCACTCAAAGAAAAAAAACAAAATGGTATTTCAGAAAGAGCACTGATGGAAAAGTAAAGCATCCACGGCGACATCCCAACCAGCAAGACCACATAAATGGAGATGTTTTTGTTTCCTTCAAATAATATCAGACAGAAATAATAAGTTTCAAGCAATATCAGAAATAGAAAAAAAATGTTTATTAATTTTATGTAGAATATATTATCAGGAAAGTCCCCTGCTGGCCAGACACAGGAGATCAAAAACGGATAGACCACAGGATATTTGGCTTGCAAAGGGCTTGTTGGAAGATTTATGAGTCTATAACCTCTGCCTTCGGACAGGGCTTTTCCCAAAGTCAGGTATATTCCTTCGTCAGGAAAAGTTCCCACTACATCAGGGTTAATGCCTGTTGCGGCAAAAATTGTTATTGCCAGGCAAATCAGGATGACAAAGATATTATAGTTTTGTTTAAGGCATAAAGCCATTAAGAATCTCCTGTAAATTCAAAAATAATAAGGACTGAGAAAATTTATCATTATTTGTTTTTTACAAAATTATATAATTCGTCGATTCTTTTGTTTACAGAATCAAGAAGAATTCCTGTTACAAATATTATAATCGACAAAACCCCTGTTCCAGAGGCGAAAATTGCAAGGGGCACATGCGTTATATATCTTGTTTTAATAAATTCTCTGACTACGACTCCGCCGGAAAGCAGGGAGAAAATCAAAAGTATAAAAGAAATAACTGAAAAAAAGAGCAAGGGCTTATAATCCTTGAAAATTGTAAAAATGGCTTTGATAATATTAAGGCCGTCTCCCATTGTGTTTAATTTTGAATAACTTCCTTTTGGCCGCTTTTTATAACCCACATCCATCTCTTTTATTATATATCCATGCTTAAGCGCTTTGATGGTCATTTCAGTTTCAACTTCAAAGGCCGGCGACATTATATTTATATTTTTTACAAAAAACCTGCTCATTACCCTGAAACCCGACATTATGTCGCTTAAATTGGCTTTAAATAATGTATTGATTAAATATCTTATAAGTTTGTTGCCGAAGATATGAAATAATCGAAACGCCCCGCTTTCGCATTTATCAAGTCGGCTCCCAACCACCATATCTGCTTCATCGTTTTGTATCATTAAAATCATCTTGTTAACGCGCGAGATCTCATAAGTATTGTCGGCATCCACCATAATATAAATGTCTGCGTCAATCCTGCTGAACATGGACTGAACAACAAATCCTTTGCCCTGGCGTTTTTCTTTTAATATATGAACTCCAAGTGCCTCTGCTATTTCAGCGCTCTTATCTGTTGAATTATTATCAAACACATAGATATCTGCCTCAGGAAGAGTGTTTTTAAAATTTTTTATTACTCGACCGATAGTGGGTTCTTCATTAAAGCACGGGATAATAACGGCCAGGGAAAGAGCTGTATTCTGGTTTTTGATTCTCGTTAGGGGCATATAATTTTCCAGACTTTTAGATTATCGCTTTTTTTTACCAGTTTTAAAAACCTGCCGTCTTCAGGATTTATATACATCTTCTTTTGCTCCACCCAAAAATTTGCCCTGGTTTTGCATGCTAAAGCAATAAGTTCCCCATTATTTTGATAATCAATATATGCATCTTTTATCTCTTTTTCAGGGAATCCTATTTCGCAGGAAGGTATAATATGTAAATCAGGCCGGACAAAAATCATTTTATACTGCAAGCCAAAATCAGTTAAAACCAGAGACCCGGCAGGCACAGCACAAAGATCTGCTTTGAACTTTTTTAATGCAGAAAATTTTTCATAATTCTGGTAAACAAATATGGCTGTAATAAATGCATAGGCAATAATTATATACGGCATCAGGCTGCGGCCGGATTCTTTTTCTTTATCTCCAGATGTTTTCAGCAAACCCTGTTTTTGTTTTTTAAAGCTCAATTTACGAAAACTATTTTTAAATATGTTTTTCCAGTCTGCAATTAATTTTTGAAAAGGATCAAGCATAATATATAAAATTTCTCTGCCAAATGAAACAAAAAGCAAAGGAAGCATAAGGTCGATAAAATAACGAAGATATTTTAATGAAGGAACCAGATAGATAATTATCAGCAGATTCCTGTAATCCATTTTTTTGACCCTGGCCCGAAATCTGGGATAGATGGCAATAAAGCCAGCCAGAAAAAAATAAAAAAGAAGACTCTGCCAGGTTGAGGCAAGTTCGCTTATTTTATCGTCTATCAGACTGCGAATCTTTCCCGAAAAAAACAGGGCAGCTTGAAATTTCCAGAAAGACAAAGGCTGTAAATATAAAAACCCAATTATTATCAGCAGGATACCGCCGGCAAACTTTTTACTTCCCTTGATAATATGGGCAAAGGCTACTGGAATTGTATAAAACCAGGAAAGATAAGGATATAAAAAAGACAATGCAGCAGATGAAAATAATCCTGGAAAAAATCCCTTTTGATCTATGGAGTATAAAATAAAAAAAGTGCCAAAAATAAAGGGTCTTATGGATAAAATTCTTTGGCAGGGCAGTTGAAGCATGATCAGCATAATAATAAGAGCTGGAGCAAATACTTCCTTAGTCTTTATCTTATCTGCTATGCCTGATCTGGATAAAACCAGGTAAAGAAAAAAAGAGAGAAAAATAAATGAAAGAGTTTTTACAAATATGAATTTAAGCGCTGTTTCAGTAAGTGGAATCTGTTTTAAAAAAGAGGCAGTCAAGCTTAGCAGCTTATCATATCCAAACCATGGATTATAATCACCCAGATCTTCAAAAGATGAGTAAGGGTAAACCGTACCCCAGCTTATAAAGTCAGACATGAATGCCTCGCCCACATGCCTTAAACCATCATCTATTGGAAATGATAAAAGAGATGAATATACAGCAACAGCTAACAGCGCAATAATAAATATTTTCTTATTCATAAATTGAAAATTTGAAAAATTACTAAGGAACGGGGACGAAATAACTTCCACAAATAGGCGCACAGATTTAGGTCAGGTTTGTTCGATATAAAAGTACAAAAGTTGCAGGAATAGCGAGCTATTTCAAGATTTTTGTACTTTTAGATCGGGCAAAGATGGCCTGAAGCTGTGATGCATAGTTGAGGAAGTTAATTCATCCTCGTTCCTAACCGGTCAGAGCTGAAAAATCCATAAAAGACAATCCATATATACCTTGCCCGGCCAGGGTATCAGGCCGGACAAGGTGTATATTGGCTTTTCAGAGCTATAAATCAGGTAAAAATTTTAGTAATGCTTAAAAAAAACAGATTAATCAATGACTTCGGATCGCAAGGTAAAGATTTTTACGGCCGCGTTTAATATACAGCACAACAACCTTTTTATCTTTCAACTCTTTGGAAATCTCCTTAAAATCATCCCAGTCCTTTACCTGCTGGTTGTTTATCTCAAGGATTATATCTCCCCTGAAAAGATTTGATCTTTCAGCAGCGCTATAAGGCTCTATTCCAACCACCATAACTTCATCCGCCTTATCCCGGCTTACCTTAATTCCAAGCCAGTTGGAAGATTCAGGCAAATTAACATGGGCGACAATTTTATTATCCTGATTTTCCTTTAAAGTTACTGTTAAAATCTTCTCTTCACTTTTTCTCATAACTTTAAGCTTAACATCTTTTTCTATTTCAGAATTAGCAACCATCATTCTGAATGCATCAACTCCCTTTATCTTTTTTCCGTTAAATCCAATAATAATGTCTCCCTTTTCCATGCCTGCCTTACCTGCCGGTGTATCATCAGTTACCCTTACCACCAGCACACCGTCTTTGGATTTTAAACCAAGCGCTATTTTTAAATCTTCATCAATTTTCTGGGGAATAAATCCAATATATGCCCTTATAACTCTGCCGTGTTTGATAAGATCAGTGATAACTCTTTTTGTATTATTTATTGGAATGGCAAAACCCAGTCCAACATTACCGCCTGAACCAGGATTAATCATAAACGTATTAATACCTATTACCCTGCCGTGAATATCAAGAAGGGGGCCACCGCTGTTCCCGGGATTTATGGATGCATCGGTTTGTATATAATTCTGAAAAACAGGTGTATTGCGTCCCAGATTCATATTGGAACGTTTCTTCCCGCTGATGACGCCCACAGTAACGGTTCTGTCAAGGACATTCATTGTCCAGTCCCGGCCCATGCTGGTAAAAGGGCTGCCGATTGCAATAGCCCAGGCACCCACAGCGGTTTTGTCTGAATCTCCAAATTTTGCAATATTTACCTTCTTATTTGTTTCAAAGGAGATAACCGCTATATCGGTTCTGTCATCACCACCAACCATTTCAGCTTCAAATTTTGTTCCATCATACATGGAAATATCGATTGTTTTTGCCTTATCAACCACATGGTTATTGGTTAGAATATATACTTTTTTTCCTGTTTTTTTGAAAATAACTCCTGAACCAGTGTAATAGCCGCGTTCATGTCTTCTATAAAAATAGGGTGACCTTGATCTTTTATCTTTAAGACATGTAATATGCACAACAGAGTTGCGAATTTCTTTAACTACTTTGACAAAAGGGCTTTCTATGCCTGCATTCAGGATCTGTTTTTTATTTACTTGCCCGGCAAATGAGATTGAAACTGAAAAAAGCAAGAGCAGAATAAAGGCTGTTAAAACTGATAAGGGTTTACAAAAATTCAATCCATGTTTCATAATACATTCTCCTGTTAACCAAAAAAGATTAAAAAATAAATTATATTAAATTAAGCGGCCTGTTAGCTTCCAGCAGGCTCCAGTTTGCC
>JASFBJ010000378.1 GCA_030149585.1 Desulfobacterales bacterium
TTCCCAGGACTCGGCCTATTTTACAGTAGATAAAACAAGAAGTTCATCAGTAGTCTGCCGGTTTTGCCTTAAAAGGGTCCAATGTTCGGTGCGAATATTCTATTGATGATGATCTTTGGCCTGTGGATGCTGATGAAGGCCAGATTTCTCAGGTCATCAATAATATAATAATTAATGCAGATCAAGCCATGCCAGAGGGTGGAACCATCTGGATAAATATGGAAAATACCGAATTGGACCGGAAAAATAATTTGCCCTTGCAAAAGGGGAGATATGTAAAAATAAGCGTCAAAGATCAGGGAATCGGGATATCAAACGAACATATCCACAAAATATTCGACCCGTATTTTACAACCAAACAAATGGGCAGTGGTCTTGGCCTTGCCACCTGTTATTCTATAATTATCAACCATGACGGGATCATCACGGTTGATGTGGCAAAGCAGGGAAAAGGGGCAACCTTTAATATCTATCTTCCAGCTTCATCTAAAGCCGTCAGTGCCCTAAAAAAGGAACTGGTAAAACCTGACACTGGTAAGGGAAGGATTTTGGTAATGGATGATGAAAGTATAATAAGAGAAGTTAGTTGCGGAATGCTTCAATCCATTGGATATGAATGTGAGCTTGCCTCGGACGGCGCTGAGGCCATAGAGCTTTACAAAAAAGCCGGCAATACTGGAAAACCGTTTGATGCGGTTATAATGGATTTGACCATTCCTGGTGGAATGGGAGGCAAAGAAACTGTTGAAAAGTTATTGGAAATTGACCCTGATGTTAAGGCGATTGTCTCAAGCGGTTACTCCAATGATCCGGTAATGGCTGAATTTAAAAAATATGGGTTCAAAAATGCTGTGGCCAAACCATATAGAATCTTGGAGCTGGGCAAGGTTTTGAATAAGGTGATTAAAGGAATTGATTAAGAACATTCTTTACAGCTAAAACCATATCTTTATTTGCACAGGGCTTATAAAGAATCTTTTCAACTCCAGGGTCTCTGATAATATCCAAAACCCGTGAATCATCCTTATGCAGTCCTGTTATTACTATTACCTTTGTTTTTGCGTATCGATCGGTTTCGCGAACGTACCTGACGAATTCAGCGCCATCCATGTACGGCATCATTATGTCCGTTAATATCAAATTCGGCATAAAACTTCCCAGCTTTACTGTGGCGTCTATACCGTCTCCGGCTGTCATTACTGTTGCCTCAGGCATTTCTCTTTTCAAAAGTCTGATAATGGAATTACGCATTTTTTCTTCATCTTCAACAATAAGTATCTTTGCTTTTTTAGGGACATGTGTCGCAGCCCTTGCTTTTAATACCCATTTATTTATGGCCCCATGAATATCTTCACGCCTGAACGGCTTGGTCAGATAGTCGTCCATGCCTGCTTCAATGCAGGTCTCTCTGTCTCCTTTCATGGCATTAGCGGTAAGGGCAATAATCGGAATGTGCTCTGATTGAGCCGATAAATTTGAACCTTCATTTTTTTCTATGGACTGTGAGCTGCCTCCTTCCCATTTTCTGATTTCCTGGGTAGCTTCCAGACCACCCATATTCGGCATTTGCAGATCCATAAAGATGATATCGTAATGGCCGTTTTTTTTAACCTGATTTACAGCTTCAAGACCATCAGGAACGATTTCCACATTATTATATCCCATACGCTTGAACATTTTTTCCCCAAGCAACTGGTTTACCTTATTGTCTTCGGCATAGAGAATTTTTACATCGTGTAATACAGCCTCTTTTATGCTGTGTTGTGTAACGATATTCTGATGTTATTTTTCCCCGGTTCCAAGGACTGTTTTGATCAGATCCGCCAAGATCTTCGGTCGAACAGTCTTTGGTATAAAGCCGGCAAAACCGGCTTTTTTGGATTCAGCCGATGCACCTGAAAAAGAGTTGCCGGATATGGCTATCATCTTCGTTTTTCCGCTGGTTAAGGCAGATATTTTGCCTGCCAGTTCATAGCCTGACATGTCCGGAAGTGAAATATCGATAAGGGCAACTTCAGGAAATTGGTCATTTCTCATTTGATATTTTTCATTTATTCCATTTTTCAATAAAGACGAATGACCGGTAACCGG
This sequence comes from Desulfobacterales bacterium, assembly GCA_030149585.1. Lineage (GTDB taxonomy): Bacteria > Desulfobacterota > Desulfobacteria > Desulfobacterales > JASFBJ01 > JASFBJ01. The sequence continues at coordinate 2,092 of JASFBJ010000378.1, forward strand.
TGATTTCGCCTTTAGTCGGTCAAGCGCTTCCTCACCGCTTCCGGCCAGGACAGGCGACATTCCTATTCTTTTAACTATATCAGCTGCTACATTAAGTGCTGTTTCATTATCATCAATAATAAGAATTGACTTTCCTTCAAGGTCATTAACCTTTAAAGACTCAGGCTGCTTTAAAGAGTCAGTGTCCTTTTTGAATTTGGCGGTGAAGTAAAAAATACTGCCGGGATTTTTAGACGAGTGGCTTGGTAGCGGGTTATCAGTCACAGGGCTTTTTGCCCACATATCCCCACCCATCAATTGGGCAAATTTTTTGGAAATTGTCAGCCCCAGGCCGGTGCCCCCGTATTCCCTGGTTGTGCTTCCGTCTGCCTGCTGGAAAGATTCAAAAATATTCTCCAGCTTATCTTCGGGAATACCTATACCTGTGTCTTTTATATAAAATTTAAGGGTGACTTCTTTTTCATCCTCTTTTTCCGTTATAACACCGATAATAATTTCACCTTCATGGGTGAATTTAATTGCATTGCCGGTAAGATTTGTGATAATCTGTCTCAACTTTGTGGGATCACCCAGCAGGTTTGTGTGTATGTCTCCAATTTGACAGTTTATTTGAACCGGCTTTTCCCCAAGATTTGTCCTTACCATTTCCCCGACATCAAGCAGCAGGCTTTCAACGTTAAACAGTATGAACTCAATCTCTATTTTATTGCTTTCTACCTTGGAAAGATCAAGGATGTCATTAATCAGGTTTAAAAGATTTTCACCGCTCTTTTTTATGGTTTCTGCTGCTTCTCGCTGTTCTATGTTCAACTCATCTTCAAGGAGCAGATCTGCAAAGCCGAGTATCCCGTTCATGGGAGTTCGGATTTCATGGCTCATATTGTTGAATGTCGCGGTCTGATACCAA
>JASFBJ010000379.1 GCA_030149585.1 Desulfobacterales bacterium
TCTTAGGATTATTGCATCCTACAATTCCTACCGCTCCTCTGATCTTTCCTGCTGCAATTACATCTACAAGTGGCTTGGGAGTACCTCCTAATGCCTTAACTATAGCCTCCACAGAAAATCCCGCCATCATTTTCATTGGTTTTCTCGGAATTTTAACCCTGTCAAGGTTTCTGTTTGGATAGTTCTCAATAGCCATTTTTATAATCTGCTTTGCTGTGTCGGATGCTGTTTCCGGATGAAATTCCATATGAATTGCACCAGGGACTTTTGACTTTTCGCTTGTAGAAACAATTTTTGAATGAAAACAGCCGGCTGTCTGTGTAATAGAAGGAAAGATACACTGGTAATCGATAATCATAACTTCGACTGCTCCGGTAGCCAGAATTAATTCCTGGTTTAACATATTTCCTGCAACAGGAACGCCTTTTCTCATTAGAAGTTCATTACCTGTACAACACATTCCGGCAAGGTTTATTCCTTTTGCGCCCTTTTTTTCAGCCAGTTTCTTCAGTTCAGGGTCTTGGGCAGCCACAACCACCATTTCAGATAGAATAGGATTATGCCCATGGAGAATAACGTTTACCATATCTTCCTTTAAAACTCCCATATTTGCCCAGGTCTCTTTAATTTCAGGCGTGCCAAAAAGGATATCGGAAGCTTCTGTTGCCATCATTGAACCGCCCCAGCCATCCGACAGAGATGTCCTTAATCCATGAAGAAGAATATTGGCATAATCCGCACCAACGCCCATGTGTATGCGATGCATTGATTCAACAATTTCTCTATCAACACCCCTTGGATATATGCCGGCTGTTTTCCAGATTTTTTTGGTCTGTTCCGGCGCTCTTTCAACAAATTGAATACTGTTTTTTATAGTGCCAAATTCTTCCAGTAATGCAAGAGCAACATCCTTCCCAATTTCATTTTTGGTTCTATCTTTAATTTCTATTTCTAATTCAGCAGCGATCGTGTTTAATTTCTCTGTATCTGCAATATCATATCCTTGAGCTTTTCCGGTAGCCGTTTCATACAAAGTCTCAACGACTTCACGACCATGGTCTGAATGGGCTGCAGCTCCTACAGCGAGGTCATCTAAAAAATTTCTGGCAACAATAAGATCAGCATCTGCTCCACAAACACCTCTTTCAGGATCGCCTTCGAAAGGATCTATTCTACACGGACCCATGGTACAACGATTACAACATACCCCTAATTCACCGAACCCGCATTGTGGTTGCTGCTTTTCCAGCCTGTCCCATGCAGTTTCAATCCCCTCTTTCAAGGTGATCTCCAAAGCAGGTTTTGCAGACTCATCAGTTGTTCTCTCTTCGACCATTTTTTTGATTTTATCAGAATCATATCTTGTATTATCCATCAGTTACCTCCTTAATTTGATGAGGGCATTGGCCCTAATTGAGCAATTTTTTCTTTAATACTTTTAAATATTCTAATATTCTCCGGTACTTCAGATGGTTCTATCCCTTTAATATCCTTTGTTATTTCCATAACAACATCTCGCTTTTTACCACTTATTATTTCATTAACATCTCCAAAGACAAGAGCACCTGTTTTACATGCTTCGGCACAGGCTGGTTCTCTTCCATCTTTTTGGCGCTCAATACAATCATCACATTTATATGAGATAAACGTGTTTGTAACAGGAGTCCGGTGAAAAGTAATCGCGCTGAATGGGCATACCATTGCACACATTCCACAGGATATACATTTGGTCTCTTTTACAATAACGGAACCTAATACTTCATCTCTATAGATTGCTCCTGTAGGGCAGATTTGATGACAGGGGGCTGGGTCACAATGCCGGCAGCGATTGGGAAATTTCATAAAATCTATTCCCAAACCAACGCTTATTCTTGGTTGAGGCTGTGGATCATCAGTTAAAATAGAGAGCAAATCTTTATTTTTAGAATGCTCTTTCGCACAAGCGATCTCACAATGCCTGCAACCTATACATTTTTCTACATTTACAAAAACGGTTTTCATAAAAACCTCCTTTCAATGTTTTCTAACCCGTATTAACCGAAACCAGAAATGAAAATACCCTTGGCATTAATGTTTGAGCCATAAAGGACAAGATACTCGATTCTGGATGCTCGATACTGGATACTCGTTTTTTTATTCGGAAACCGGTATCCAGCATCATATACACAAGTGCTTCACAATGTGTAATAGCAATATTTTGCCACAAAAAGCGTAAAAGATTCAAATAAGAACCTAAAAGAAAAAGCCCCAGCTTTTCCATAAAAGCCAGGGCTTCCAATATTGTCTTATTGAGACCTTTGAAAAACGGTAATTTTTGTTCGAGTTCAAGAAAGGCAAAAATTTCAATCGCAGGAATATATTGAATATTTCGAGGATTGAAATTTGAGCCTGACGCAGAAATCGGACAAAAAGTGCCGTTTTGCAAAGGTCTCTGATTTTTATGTGTACTGATAATGTCTCAATATTCATTTTGAGGCCGTAATCTTCAGATTACAATTAATTATATTGATACCACAAAATTATGTGTTTTTGCAAATAGAAATAGTTAAATGACGATATAAAATGATGAGTGGTGGTTAATAGGGGGTAAAAGGGGATAAATATATCAAAACCGCAGGATTTCCTTTAATGTTTTGGCGCCTTTTCTACTGACCGGAATTATTGTTTTATTTTTGTCGGCCACCCTGACATGATATCGTCCTTTTTTTACCGAAGAGAGTTCCTCTACTTTAGAAAGATTGACCATAAAACTTCGATGTACCCGGCAGAACATTTTTTGCTTAAAACGATTTTCCAACTCATATAAAGGAAGGTTGGTTAAATGCTCCTTATCATAAAGATGTGCCGTGGTATAATTTTTAACACTTTGCAGATAAATAATCTCTTCCACATCTATAAAAATGATTTTACCCTTAACAAAAACAGGATGCTTGAACAAATATGCCTGTGAACTTTCCTTTTCCGCAATCATCACTTCACTGGTAAGATCGTTA
>JASFBJ010000144.1 GCA_030149585.1 Desulfobacterales bacterium
AAACAGCCAGGCTACTGAAAATAGGGCTCAATACACTTCGCCGAAAACTAAAATCATATAGGTGAGTAATGACTCCTTAAAATAATAGTGAAATTGGTTCCATGATCAACCCTGCTTTGAACAGATATACGGCCTTTATAAGATTCCAGAATGCGATGCACAATTGAAAGGCCCAAACCGCTCCCAGCTGGTTTGGTTGTAAAAAATGGATTAAAGATGGTCTCGATGAGTTCAAGGGTCATTCCACAGCCGTTATCAATAATATTTATTATAATCTGACCATCTTTCAAATCTCTTGCCTTTATTATAATTTTACCTTTTCCGGTAATTGATTCAGCTGCATTTAAAAGCAAATTCCATAATACCTGACGCAGATGAAACGAATCAATCATGGCTTTGATATTTGGTGCGATTTTTCTTTCAATTATTATGCGATTAAAACAAATTTTATCTTTTTCAAAAAGATCCAGCACTTCTTTCAAGACTGTATCTATTCTGATAATGCCTGCCTTAGCCTTTGGGGGCCTGGCGAATAATAAAAAATTATTTACCAGCGAGCTTAAACGGTCTGTCTCACGCAGCACAATCTGCATCAATTTATCATTATCCGGGTTAAAAGGAATCTCTTCTTTTAAAAGCTGAATTGATCCAGCCAGTGCTGCAAGAGGATTTTTTATCTCATGGGCCAGCCCGGCAGCCATTTCCCCCATAGAGGCTATCTTTTCTACTCGCTGCATATGATCTTCCATGGCCAGCAATTCTATCTTTGTTTTTCTGGACTGTTCCGCCAAAAGGCCGCTTAAAAAGGCAACCGCGTAACATGCTATGCTGGTTAAAAAAAGTTTGTATATCAAATGCTGCCAGCCCATATCAACCCCAGCCGATTCCGGCCCATAATATAATAATGGCTGTAAAATACCAAAAAATTCAAGATTCAGGATGCCGATATATTGCAAACAACATAATGTCGCAATTACCATACCCCCTTTTTTATTGAGCAGAATACTTGAATAGATTATTACTATCAGGTAGAGGAAAGAAAATGCGCTGATTATATTTCCTGTTACATAGATAATCAGGGAAATAATAACTGTGTCAATACTGGTTTGGAAATAGGCAAATAATTTACTATTGGAAATCCGTGGAAGCAGCAGCGCGTAAATAAGGGAGAGCAGAAAAATTCCGCATATTACGCCATAAATAAATAATAGGGGTCTGGCCAGCGGTGATACATTGACACTTAATTGTAAAAGGACGGTAGCGCCCAGCAAAAAAGTGGTGAAAATAATTCTTGTGAACATCAATAATTTCAGTTTTTGATATAGCTCTCCTTTTGTTCTAATCTTTAACTTTCCCATAATTTTTTTTGTGCCTATGTCGTAATTGCACCTGCCATTTTGAAAATTGGGAGATACATGGCAATTACCAGCCCGCCAATGACCGTTCCAAGAAAAACAAGCATGAAAGGCTCGATTAGAGATGTCATATTTTCAACCGACTGATCCACTTCCTCGTCGTAAAAATCAGCAATTTTTTCCAGCATGGCGTCAAGCGCTCCAGTAGATTCTCCAACAGAAATCATTTGGCAAACCATTGGCGGAAAAACACCGCTCTCAGAAAGCGGATCTGCCATTGTGCGCCCTTCAGAAATACCACTTCGAACATTATAAATGGCTTTTTCAACAATTTTATTTCCCGCTGTTTTAGCCACAATATCAAGAGCTTCCAAAATAGCCACACCACTTGCCAGCATTGTGCCCATAGTTCGAGTAAATTTTGCCACAGCAACTTTGCGAAGTAACATTCCAAAAACCGGTAATTTAAGCATCGTAGCATCAATTGTTATTTTGCCTTTGCTTGTGCTGCTGTATTTTTTATAAGCAATAACAAATAAAATCACGCCGCCAATGATATAAAGAATCCTGTCTTTTACAAAGTCACTCATAGCCACAACAATTTTGGTGGGGCCGGGCAGTTCTCCTCCAAAATCGGCAAACATTTCCTCAAAAACCGGTATTACAAAAACCAGGATTACAGCCACTACAATAACGGCAATAATCATTGTAACTACAGGATAGGTCATGGCGCCTTTTACCTGGCTTTTTAATTTAGCGGCTTTTTCCATATAAGCGGCCAGACGGCGCAAAATTGTGTCTAAAATACCCCCAGCCTCACCAGCCGCAATCATGTTGACAAACAGGTCATCAAACTGTTTTGGATATTTTTTTAGCGCTTCCGCCAGGGTAGATCCACCTTCCACTGTTTTTTTTATATCTTTAAGCATCTTCTTGAAAGTAACATTTGCCTGTTGAGCGTATAAAATATCCAAACATTGAATGATGGGAAGACCGGCATCGATCATTGTTGAAAACTGTCTGGCAAAAAGAATAACATCTTTTTGTGCGACTTTTGGTTGTAAAAAAGCCACATTTTCCAAAAGATCTTTGGGCTTTTTTTTAATTTTAGTAGGTATAATCCGCAATCGATTCAGACTTGCTTTTACGGCATCTTCATTTGCCGCGACAATTTCACCTTTTTGAATTTCGTTATTCCGGTTTTTACCTTCCCACTGGAAAACCGCCATGGTTAACCCCCCTCTGGAATTTTTTTAAGATAATTTCGCTAAATAGAAAATACCCCTGGGCATTTTAGTTTTACTGACCTTTTTTTGGCAAACAAGCGTTTCAAGACACTCCTGAGCTTTTGGCACTGTAATACCCAGAATGCGGGAAACATCTTCAACCGTACAAGGCCTTCTTTTTATGGCAGATATAATCTGTAGCGTATAATTTTGTATATTTTTATTATCCGATTGTTCCTGTTTCCCATACGAAATGGTCTCTGCTTTAGTTAAATAAGACTCGATTCGAGTCATATCTTTTTTTTCAACTGCCTTTACCCAGCTTTCAGTTCCCGGCCGGTCAATAGTATTTAACTGCACTTTATCCGGCATTATCCGATCTAAGGCAATTTTTATCTTTTTGAGCTCTGAATCATTGGTATTTATATCCGGCAGCAGAAAAACTTCCGCCCATAATTGATTCTTAAACTCTTTTCGCAATTCAACCAGTCCCCTAATAAGCGCATCAGGTTTCAAATCAGGATGGGGCCGGTTAATTTTATTAAAGACAGGTGAAGATACAGCATCCAGCGAAGCAATAATGACATCTGCAGCAAGAACCTGTTTTATGGTTTTATCCTGATAAAAAAGGGTTGAGTTGGTTAATAAAGCAATCCTGTATTGCGGATAATCGGATTTTAAAAAAAGGATAATTTCGCCGATTCCACTATGCAAAGTTGGTTCACCAAATCCGGAAAAAGTAACAAAATCCAGCCTGGGACCTTTATTCAGATAATCTTTAAGTTCTCTTTTAATATCTTCTGTGGGAATATATTCATCCCGCGTTATCGTTAAATGAGTGGTTTTACCACATTCACAATAAACACAATTTAAAGAGCAGGTTTTTGCCGGCATTAGATCAATGCCCAGCGACAAACCAAGGCGCCTGGACGGAACCGGTCCAAAAATATATTTATAACCTGATTGTTTATTTGTTATCATTGCAAATCTCTATCCATATCTGATATATAAATAAAACTGATATCCAGATAATTGTTCAACGTTAATATCTAATATTAATTATATCGTCATATCGTCATATCATCAAATGCAATAGCTATACCAAAAGGCCATACGCAATCAATCTTTTTTAATCATCTATATCGTATAATGATATTTCAGCAATCAGAGGTATAATATCAGATTTTTAAAAGCTGACAATAAGTTAACAAAAATAATATTTGAGGGAACCAGAAATACCTGCAATGTCACCAAACAACCCAAATAATAAAATTACGGTTATTACCTCTCATTTGAATGCTGATTTTGATGCAATTGCGTCAATGCTGGCTGCCCAGAAATTATATCCTGGGGCAGTGGTGGTTTTTCCCGGCTCCAAAGAAAAAACATTACGAAATTTCTATATTCAATCTATGGTTTACCTCTTTAATATCGTAGATATCAATGAAATTGATTTTAATAAAATAAAAAAAATGATTCTGGTGGATACGTGCCGGCCCAGCCGAATCGGCAAATTTGCCGGCATACTGCAACAAGCCGACCTGGAGATTCATACCTACGATCATCATCCATTCAGATTGAATGATATTCAGGGGATAAAAAATATCAGAGAGCAGACCGGCGCTACAGTCACTATTTTAACTGATATTATCAGGAAACAAAAAATCGATATTTCACCTGATGAGGCTACTGTAATGTGCCTTGGTATTTATGAGGATACAGGGTCATTTACTTTTCCATCAACCACTGAAAAAGACCTGCAGGCGGCAGCTTTCCTGGTTTCCAAAGGGGCTGAAATAAATATAATATCCAACCTTATTGCCAGGGAGATTAGCCCTGAACAGCTTTCAGTCCTTAATTCAATGATTCAGGCAGCTACTCACTATAGAATTAACAGTTTTGATATTATGATCACAATTGTAGCGCTGGATAATTATTTGCCTGATTTTGCCTTTCTGGTTCATAAAATGATGCGTATGGAAAATTTAAATGTAATTTTTGCCATAGCCCTGATGGACAATAAAATATACATTATAGGCCGCAGTGGGATTCCCGAGGTTGATACAGGGGCAATTCTATCCAATTTCGGAGGAGGAGGCCATACCTTTGCAGCCGCAGCCTCATTTAAGGGTGCGACCCTTGCTCAGACTGAACAAAAACTCCTCTCTTTATTGCGACAGGAAATAAAATCACCTCATATTGCGACCTCTTTAATGTCAGCCCCACCCATAACTATATCTGCGCGGGCTTCTTGCCGCGACGCCAATGAAAAACTTACCCGTTATAATGTCAACGCGCTTTTGGTAACAAAAAAGTCAATGGATCAGGAAAATTTACTTGGTTATATAACCCGTCAGGTAATCGAAAAGGCTATCTTTCACAAACTGGATCAGGTGCCTGTTGGCGAATACATGACAACCGAGATAAGCCGGGTTGAGCCGGATGCTGGTCTGTCGGAAATTCAAGCAAAAATTATAGATGATAAACAACGCCTTTTGCCGGTTGTTAAGCAAAATAAAATTATAGGGGTAATAACCCGCACAAACCTTTTAGAAACTTTAATTCAGCATACCCGATTCCCCGATAATAATCGGCCTGATCCATATCGTGAACCTTTAAATGCCAGAACCAGAATGGTTCATAATTTCATGAAAGAACGGATCAACTCACATATCTATGAAACCCTTATAACCCTTGGCAGGGTGGCAACCCAAAGCGGATTTAAGATATACCTTATAGGTGGCTTTGTCAGGGATCTTTTCCTTTACCGTTCTAATGAAGATATTGATATTGTAATTGAAGGCGACGGCATAGCCTTTGCAAAAAAATACGCAAAGTTAACAGGTGCCAGGCTTCACTACCACAAAAAATTCGGAACAGCTATCATCATTGCTGATAAAGGATTAAAAATTGATGTGGCCTCTGCCCGCCTGGAATATTATAAATATCCTGCGGCTCTGCCAACAGTTGAGATGAGTTCTCTTAAACTGGACCTTTTCAGACGCGACTTCACTATTAATACTCTGGCAATTCAGTTAAATCCAAATAATTTTGGATTTCTCTTTGATTTTTTCGGTGCTCAAAAAGATATTAAAGATAAAGCGATCAGGGTTCTTCATAATTTAAGCTTTGTGGAAGATCCGACTAGGGCTTATAGAGCTATCAGATTTGAACAGCGTTTTGGATTTTTCATCGGCAAACTCACTGCCGGCCTTATTAAAAACGCCAAAAAAATGGACATTTTTAATAAACTTCAAGGAAGGCGGCTTTTTACTGAACTCCGTCTTATTTTAAAAGAGGAAAATCCCATTCCGGCCCTGCTTAGATTGGACGATTTTCATCTTTTGGAAGTAATACACCCCGCCTTTAAGATGAATGACCAACTGGTGATTTTGCTTAATTCCGTTAAAAAGGTACTGGCCTGGCATGATTTGCTTTTCTTGAATAAATCTTTTCTAAAATGGGCCGTCTATTTCATGATCCTTATTCAAAAATTTGATAAAAAAGAAAGTGAGAATCTTTGCAGCCGACTCCAAATGGAAGCAACTTATAAAAAAATATTTATTCCCGCCAGGTTTTCTGCAGAACGTTGTCTGTTTTGGCTCCAGCAGAATCAGCAGGCAAAAAACAGCCTTTTATTTAACCGACTGAATAATTTTGAAGCCGAACAGATTATATATATGATGGCTATAACAAAATCGCAGGAGGTTAAAAAGAATATCTCTTTTTATTATACAAGGTTAAGCCATATAACCATATCTATAACTGGTAAAGATATCATGAAAACCGGTTTAAAACCTGGACCGGCTTACAGGATAACTCTTCAGGCTGTGCTGGACGCTAAATTAAATGGTTTAATTAAGAACCGTGCTGATGAACTGGCCTTTATGAAGGACTATGTTAAAGGATTATAATATTCATCAAAGCGCCATGCTGCTTTAAAATAGATATTAGAACCCTGAAATATTTGGCTTTGACATCATGCCTTTTTGATTCCAGCCGGCGCTATAAATTAAATTATCCCATTTTTTATTACACTTATGATAATCTTTTTGCTATATTATTATTATTTTCTTATTTACATAATGTTTCAGGAGAATTTGAATGACCAAAAAAAAACGAATATTAAGTGGAATGCGCCCCACAGGCCCATTGCATCTTGGCAATTATCATGGAGCTCTGGCAAACTGGATTAAAATGCAAGACCAGTATGACTGCTTTTTTTTTATCGCTGACTGGCATGCTTTAACCAGTAATTATGAAGAGACCGGTTCCATTAAATCTTATTCCAGAGAAATGATGATCGACTGGCTGAGCGTTGGTCTTTCACCTGAAAAAAGCACCCTTTTTGTGCAATCTGCGATCAAGGAACATGCTGAGCTCTTTTTATATCTATCAATGATAACTCCTGTCCCATGGTTAGAACGTAACCCAACCTATAAAGACCAGGTTTTGCAGCTTAATAATAAAGACCTTTCTACCTTTGGTTTTTTAGGCTATCCAGTCTTGCAGGCTGCTGACATAATAATGTATAAAGCCAATGGCGTGCCTGTTGGAATTGATCAGGTACCACACGTGGAAATTACCAGGGAAATTGCAAGACGCTTTAATCATTTATATGGCCGGATCTTTCCGGAACCAGATGCGATTTTAACAAAAACCCCTAAAATTCTTGGTTTAGACAGACGTAAGATGAGTAAAAGCTATGATAACGCTATTTTCTTATCAGATTCGCCGGATGCTGTTGCCAAAAAAACATCCAGAATGATTACCGATCCCAAGAGAGCTCGCAAAAATGACCCTGGAAATCCTGCTGTCTGTAATGTTTTTGAATTCCACAAACTCTATTCACCTGAAGCAATTGGCAGCGAAATCGATCAAAGCTGTCGTCAAGCCCTAATTGGATGTGTGGAATGTAAAAAAATAATGGCTGAAAATCTTGTCAAAGCCCTGCAACCTTTTCAGGAAAAAAGAGGTTATTATCTGGATAATCCCAAACAAGTTGACGAGATTATCTTTGCCGGCATTGAAAACGCACGAAAGATCGCACGCCAAACCCTTAAACAGGTGAGAGATGCTATTCATATTTAACCGAGAAAGCTGGTAAACCCATGACCGGCAGAGCATATAAGGTAAATCTTGAAAATGTTTTTGAAGGGCCTCTGGACCTTTTAATTCATTTGATAAAAAAAAACGATGTGGATATTTATGATATCCCCATTGCTTCCATAACACGCCAATATTTACAATATCTTGAGTTATTGAAACTGATGGATGTGAATTTTGCCGGTGATTTTATTATTATGGCATCATCTTTAATCTATATTAAATCAAGAATGCTCCTGCCGGTACATGAAAGTGAATATGATGAGGAAGAAGAAGATCCCCGCCTTGAAATAACAAGGCCCCTGCTGGAATATATCCAGATGAAATCTGCCGCTGAAAAACTGGGTGAAAGGAATTTGCTGGGAGAACAGATCTTTATCCGCCAAATGCAATCAACTGACCTGCTTTCTGATTTTGATCAGGATGATCAGTTGGTAAAAATCGGTCTATTTGAATTAATCGACGCATTTCAGACTATTTTACAAAAGGTTTCTCCAAAACATCAGGTTGATCTGACAACTGAAAAAATGTCGGTTAAAGATAAAATTTCCGAGCTTGTGGATATATTTATAAAAAATGATTCAATTATCTTTGAAGAACTTTTTCAATCAAGCCCTGAAAAAGGTGAAATCATTATAACCTTTCTGGCCCTGCTTGAAATGATAAAACTCAGTCTGGTACGGGTCGTGCAACATGCTCAATCCGGGATTATCAGGTTATTTTATATTTAACCAATTTTGATTTAGCAATTTTATTTTTACTGGCGAACTTTTTCTGATTTTGAAAGACTTAAAAAACATAATTGAAAGTATTCTTTTTGTTTCCAATACTCCCGTAAGCATTGGAAACTTAAAAAATATTTTAAATCCAGCCGATACCGGCAATATCAAAGGCGCTCTGGATTCACTTCTAAATGAGTATAACACTCGTCAGGGGGGCTTTGAGCTGCGCCGGGTTGCCGATGGATATCAATTTTGTACCAGAGCAGAGTATACCCCGTGGATTAAAAGATTTATTCACCCGCCTGCCGCTAATCTGAGCAAGGCGGCCCTTGAGACATTGGCCATTATTGCATATAAACAACCGGTTATCCGCAGTGATGTTGAATATATCAGAGGGGTTGAGTGCGGAGGCATTATCCGTTTGCTGCTAAAGCGTAATTTAATAAGAGTCCTTGGGCGCAAAGAGATTCCAGGGCGCCCTTTAATTTACGCCACCACCAAATTATTTCTTGAAGTATTTGATCTGAATAATTTGCAAGATCTGCCGACGCCCATAGAGATCCAAGATATAATTCCAGACGAACCAGATGAACGAAACGAACCAAACGATAAATTTGACCATCAAAAAGAATTGGACAAATCTTTAAATGAACACAACCTGACAAAAACCCAAAAAAATCTTGACTTAAAACCAAAATAGCAGCTATTTTATATTTTTTAAAAATCGGGCGGTTAACTCAGCGGGAGAGTGCCACCTTCACACGGTGGAAGCCACTGGTTCAAACCCAGTACCGCCCACCAATAATACCAAGAGTTTACAGCG
>JASFBJ010000380.1 GCA_030149585.1 Desulfobacterales bacterium
TCTGCGGATACGCCTGAACTTGCCGTTGAAGCAATAGAAAGCTGGTGGTTGACAATGAGAATTTATAATAAAATTAATCAACTCTTTTTTTTCTTTTTGCCGGTTGCAGAAAGACTCGCCTTCGACAATGCTTGTATAACTAAACGGATTTTTCATAATCCTCGCCATAGCATAGGAATCAAAAACTATATTTTTTTATATTAAGATATTACGCATTGAGTTAGTAATTTGTTGTGAATAATATGTTTAATCAATGTGTATTGTCAATCTCTTAATATTTCCGGGCAATAAAGCAGGTTCTTTACCCTTTTTAAGCCTTTACCTGACACTTTTTAAAGCCCATTTTAAATAGCATTGCAAACACATTTCTTTTATGATATATTTCCTATTTATTAATTAAGGCTTGATAAATATGTAAATGATATAGTCCGTCACATAAATAATTTCACTGCACTATCGGTCGGAGATATATTATTAGCATTATCTCCTAACTATAGCCTGGTAAAATTAATTATCTGACAATCTATAGTTGTATGGAAACATTAGCAAAAATTCATTTATTAATTCCCTAAAAAGAAAGGTTGCTGACAAGTATGGACTTTAATTACACAAAAGAACAAAAAATGATCGCTGACAGTGCCCGTGATATCGCCAAAAAATTTGGCCCGGAATACTGGTATGAAAAAGAAGAGAACCAGTCCTATCCAATAGAATTTTATGAGGCTCTTGCAAAAGCTGAAATACTAGGCCTTGGCATTCCTGAAGAGTATGGTGGATCTGGAATGGGCTTAACTGAAATGGTTATTGCCATGGATGAACTTTGCGCCTCTGGCGGTGGTGTGGCTCCGGCCCTGATTATCCTGATCGGCACTACTTTTGGAGCTATTTCTATTTTAAAACACGGCAATGAGGAACAGAAAAAAAAATATCTGCCTTTAATTACCAGTGGAAAAATGCGAACGGCTTTGGGGCTCACTGAACCTGATGCAGGTACCAACACTCTGGATATATCTACCTTTGCAGAGCCGGACGGAGATGACTATGTTATCAACGGAAACAAAATCTTTATCACCGGCGTTGCAGATGCCGGAGTTCTTATTCTTGTCACCAGGACAACTTCAAGACAGGATTCAGCCAAACCATCACAGGGACTTTCCCTTTTTATCGTAGATCTTCCCAATGACGCAGTCAAAGCCAGTTCTATTCCAAAACATGGGATAAACTACATCAAAACCTATGATCTGGGAATCGATAATCTGAGAGTTCCCAAGGAAGCATTGCTGGGAGAACTGGGCAAAGGCTGGTATCATATTTTAGATACGTTAAATCCGGAAAGAATTATTTGTGCTGTCGGCGCTGTTGGAGGTGGACGCCTGGCCGTTACTACTGCTTCCAAATATGCCAATGAAAGGGTGGTATTTGGAAAACCCATTGGAACCAATCAGGGAGTACAATTTCCACTGGCAGAGGCTTACGCCAAACTGGAATGTGCCAAACTGGCTCTTCTTAAAGCAGCTGTGCTTTATGATAATAATGAAAATTCCAAGCTGGTCGGTGATATTTCAAATATCGCTAAATTTGCGGGAGTTGAAGCTGGTATTGAGGCAACTTATCATGCAATGCAGGCCTTTGGCGGATCAGGTTATGCAAAGGAATACCATGTGGAAAGATGGTTCCGGGAAGTTCAGCTGATGCGTCTTGCACCCATTACCCAGCAGATGACTTTAAATTATATTGGAGAACATATTCTGGGAATGCCAAAATCTTATTAAAGCGCGCAGAAAGGCATATATCAAAAAAACATTATCACATCCTGATCAAGGTGTGATAATGTTTTTTTTGAAAAATCAGCAAGAAAGATATGGGAAGAAGAATTATCCTGAACGCTGATTCAAGATCCTGGATTAAAAATCAGGGTACTGACTTTTGCTTTGTTAATCTCTTTTTTATCAAGCAGGTGTTTACGATAAAGACCTTTTATATACATTTCAGCCTGATCTGCATAGTTATTATTAAAAAAATAACCGCTCTGCCCTGTTGGATTAATTCCAATAGAATTTTCCGGCTGAGCAAAATCAACCACTCTTCTTGTTGAAGGCCCCATCGTTATTTTATGGGGTGCAGGCGAAATGTTATAACCCAAAAAGTTGGGGACTTCTCGGCCACCCCCGACCTTAAAAGGACCAATATTAAATATTTTATCAAAAGGCTTTTTTCTGCCTATTACATGAACATACTCTACACTATGCACATTTTCCCATCTCCATTTAGCTGGATCATCACCTGTTAAATTTTTAAGATGAGCAATGGTTTTTAACCATGCTCCTTTTAGAATATCTTCCTGGGACTCCTGTTTATCTGTTTTAATATTATTCCACCACACTGAGTCCTGTAGTTTAAGTATTTTTTCAATTGATCTGTCAGGAAGCCTGGTATTTAAAAAAGCTTTGAACAAGTCAGGGCCCATCTCGTCTTTATAAATCATCTCGGCAAGATAATAATGCAAGGTATTAAAAATCGTTGGACCGATACTGTCTAAGGTGTGGTCTCCATTCCATTTTTTATAAAATTTAAGTGCATTGGATGATAATGGATCATCTTTGAGATCAGCTATCCTGTCTAATATTTTCACTTGACTATTTCTAACTTTCAGGCAGTAATTTGAGCGGGTATCGAGCTGGATTTTTTTCATATCTTCCATTACCCAGCCGTTTTCTTTTTTGCCCAGCAGTTGTTCAATTCTTTTAGCCCGGTTATCAATATTATAATAACCTGGAATAATTCCTGTACCAAAATCCTGAGGCTGATGGTTTGCTGAAATAATATATCCTGAAGCTGGATTAATAAATTGAGGATTTTTATCAAAATCGTACATTCCCAGATATTCATCTTTGCCGCCGGCCCCGTCCAGAATAAAATTTGAATTAACATGCAAAGGCCTGATTGGCACGGCACCAGCCGCCCA
>JASFBJ010000381.1 GCA_030149585.1 Desulfobacterales bacterium
GACTGTGACGTGATAAAAAAATTTTAATTATAAAAAACTTGAACATCGAGTATAAGAAACAAGAAGTTTCTTGGTAGAAAGCGAGAACCGTCAAAAGTGTAAACACTATCGTTGGACAGTAACGAAGGATGGCCAATTTTCTTTCTTATTATTTCATGCCTGGGAAATAGCTGCAGAACTGCGCAGTCCTGCGGCAATATTAAGATTTATATCAATTACTATATTTAGTTTTTCCGGAGCAGGATAAGCCATGATATTAAATATCCTTTTATCCAAAAAGGCACTCAGACTCAGAATATCATTACGAATATTTTTAGGAAGAGGATTATTATTATCCAAAATATCACCTTGAATTAAACTCCATACCTTCTGATTATACCTCAATGCCTCATCCAGTTTAACTTTTCTGTCTTTTGCGTTCCAGTTTTCTTTACAATGTTTTAGTTTAATGGCACATTGTGTAAGAACTCTTGCTTCTGTGTCTCGACCGGTGATTGTTGTTTTTTCAACCATCTGGTATGCGTTAAGCTGATGTGCGGGCACTTGATATAACCTCCTGTTCATAATCTATCAGTTTACGGGAAAGTTTTAAGGCCTGATAGAATTGATTTTTTAAAATCTTGTCACTGATCTGATCAATCAGCGGCAAGCCACTGGGGGATGCTGCAATATAGTCTTGAACCAGTTTCCAGTAATTTTTATGATGAAGCGTAAGATGCTCTTCATCAATATACATTAGCTGAACAACAAAATAGATTCGACGGGCCGGAGTGTTGGCCTCTTTTTCATTTAGAATATCTTTTTGTCGTAATATAGTGACATTATTTTCAATTATTAAAACCGATTTTGCATGGCCGTTGGTTACCACTGCGCCATCGATGATTATTCGTTCATTTGGTTTTAAGGTTATTTTTAATGACATTATATAGCTTTTTTATATTTAAAAAGGTTAACTGCCTGGGAGAAAAATAAGAATTTTCTTCCAGACAGTTGATTAGTCAGGATTAATTATTATTTAAAAAAGCCTCAGAACGGACTGGGCTGCCTGGGAAGATAATGACAGCGATGATGTGCCTAATGCCTGACGGGTTTGCAGCATCAGCATATTAGCGCCTTCTTCATTCATATCAGCCAGCGTGAGATTATCTGCCCCAACATTTAATGTATTGATCATATTATCGGTGAAATCTTCCCTGATCGAAATTGTGGATAAGCTTGAAGCCAGTTTTTGGGCTTCAGTCCGCAAGGATCCAACGACTGTGTCAATTTCGCCTATTGCAGATTCAATACTGGTTGAAGAATCAAAATTTGCTCCAACAATAGAATGTGTATCTCCAGCAGAAGTGATAAAGGTGCCGCCAGTTCTTGCATCGACTCCTGCAACAGTGAGGGTATGGCTGCCGTTTTCATCAAATTCTACTGACAGAGAATCACCACCCAGCAAATTTTTACCGCCATATTTTGAATCAGTAGCCAATGTCCCGATCTGGTCTCGGATTGAATCAAATTGTGTTTCAAGATCACCTGTGTTATCGGAAGTTTTTGCGGCAGAGGCCAGAGATTTCATCTGATCCAGCATGCTGTATATTGATTCTATACCTGTATTTGCAGCTTCAATGGTTTTAATAGCTTCAGACATCCCGTCTTTTTTTGCTGACAGGTCAGAGGATCTGTCAACATGGTCTTTTGCTTTAAAAAAGTTAACTGGATCATCCAGGGCTGTGTTTACTTTTTTACCGGAACTTAAACGCTTCTGGGTCAGATCCATCATCTTTGAGGTTTGCTGCAAACTATAAAGGTTGGCTCTCATTCCTGCGGTTAATTGAATAGACATCTTGTTTTCTCCTTTTCTAGGTATGTTTTTTTGGCTTTCTTGCCAAAAGCTGAATTATTATTAAATAAAGTTTCGACGCATGAAATTGATAATTATTATTTCACCTCCTTTTATTTTTGATTTAATTTTGCGTTCTTAAATGATATATCGGATATTTTCGGGAAAACTTTAGATTTATTTTTATTTAAGTTAAGGATGAGTATGAAAAATGATATAAAAAGAAGTGTTATAAATGCATTAAAAAAAAATAACCCGGCAATTTTGAAACATCCTAATTTTTCTAATTATTTAATGGAAATCCGGGTGATACTTTTGCGTAGAAGGCTGTTGCCTGTACTCTTGAAACGCTGGCGCTGGCATTGAAAAAACTGTTAAATGCAGATAATCCAATCAGCATTATTGGCACAAGACATGGAGACAAGCTTTATAAAACATTGTTAACGAGGGAAGAGATGGCGGTTGCACAAGATCTGGAAGGATATTTCAGGGTGCCGGCGGATAATCGAGATTTGAATTATTCTCAGTATTTCAGCGAAGGGAGCGAGGAAGTTGCTTTGAAGCTGGATTATAATTCTCATAATACGGATCAAAAGGATGTGGACGGGATGTGTGAGTTGTTGCTGAAACTGTGGAATATGTGCAGATGTCTTTGCGTGGTGAGAAGGTGGATGTTTGAGCCACGAATTTCACTAATAAATACGAATAATGAAAGATTTATATTAACCACGAAGGGCACGAAGAACTTGAAGGTAAATGCCAGGACTTAACGCAAGGGCGAAACTGTTTTATTTTATAAATATTCGTAGTTCGAAAGATGTACGTGCAAGCGTTGCGGTCAAGCAATTGTTGCAAGAGGCCGCTCGTGCCTGCCATAAAAATGTAAGCGAGTTTTTGTTGGATGCAGGTATCACTGCGGCCAACCAGGCACTACGGCAGCCAAGCTACTTAACCTGGTTGTTCTGAAAGGCATTCAAGCACTTGCGTGATCCACAGATTATCCCGGTTAATTACGCTTCGCTTGTCCTTTGGGATTCAATGGGGGCAGCTGTTACTTTCTGAGCTTATGAGTTATCCAAGAGTAGTTGGCGGGAAGGTGGCTTGGCTATGAGCTGAAATTGTTCAGGAGTCGC
>JASFBJ010000382.1 GCA_030149585.1 Desulfobacterales bacterium
GATGCCTCCAATCTTGAGCGTAATCTTTACCTTACGGTTCAACTGCTTGAAATGAAAGTGCCGGTTGTGATTGCCCTGAATATGATGGACATAGCAAAACAGCGCAAGATCAAAATTGATATTAAGAAACTGGAAGATTTTTTGGGTTGCCCGGTCGTACCGATTGTTGCAAATAAAAATCAGGGGATCGAGGAATTGAAGGATGTTATGCTCGAGGCTGCTGTAGAAAGGAAACTGTCTTCGACCCTTGTTAAATATCCTTCTGAAATTGAAAAGGCCATATCCGACCTGATCCCTGTTGTTGAGAAACCTGCTGTGGAAAAAGGAATCGATCCAAGATGGCTGGCGGTAAAGCTTCTCGAAGATGATGAGATGGCTGTAAATATGGTCGGTGATTCTGCCCGGCCGGTGCTTAAAAAGGCAGGAAAACAGATTGAGGCCAACCTGGGCGATGATCCCGACATCCTGCTGGCCGACGGCAGGTATGGATTTATCAACGGTATTTACAGGGATGCCGTAGAAAAAAAATCTGAGGTCCGCAGAACTGTTTCGGACTCTATCGACAATGTTTTGCTTAACAGGGTTCTCGGCATCCCCATCTTTCTGGCGACCATGTATTTTACATTTATGATAACCGTCAATATAGGCGGTTGTTTCATCGATTTTTTTGATATTTTTTTCGGAACGATTTTTGTAGACGGGTTCGGGAAACTCCTTGGCATAACAGGCTGCCCAGAATGGCTTATAATCTTCCTGGCCGGAGGTATGGGCGGCGGCATTCAGACCATGTCCACCTTTATTCCTCCCATAGGTTTTATGTTCCTGTGCCTTTCTATTCTTGAAGATTCAGGATACATGTCCAGGGCCGCCTTTGTTATGGACCGCTTTATGCGGTACGTGGGTCTGCCTGGAAAATCTTTTGTTCCCATGCTTGTGGGATTTGGATGTAATGTACCTGCAATTATGGCTGCCAGAACTCTGGATAATGAAAGGGACAGGACCCTTACCATAATGATGAATCCGTTTATGTCATGCGGCGCCAGGCTGCCTGTGTACGCCCTTTTTGCGGCGGCATTTTTCCCACGTTCCGGAGGAATCATGGTGTTCGGACTTTATCTCACAGGCATAGCTCTGGCCATAATGACCGGTTTTATCCTCAAGAGCACCGTACTCAAAGGAGAAACCTCCCATTTTATCATGGAGCTTCCGCCTTATCATGTTCCTACTGTAAGGGGCATCCTGCTGCATACCTATGACAGATTAAAGCAGTTCATGTTTCGCGCCGGAAAAGTTCTTATGCCCATCTTTATAATACTGGCCTTTCTGAATTCCATGGGAACAGATGGCTCTTTCGGACATGAGGACAGCAAAACTTCAGTCCTCAGCGCTGCGGGACGGGCTATTACACCTGTATTTAAACCCATGGGATTGACGGAGGATAACTGGCCGGCCACGGTGGGAATTTTTACCGGCATCTTTGCCAAAGAAGCGGTTGTGGGAACACTTGATGCTCTATATACGGCCATGGCAGAAGCTGAAAGTGGAGATGGAGAAGAAGAGGAATTCAGCTTCTGGAGCGGAATCGGCGAGGCATTCGCCTCAATTCCATCGGCTCTGTCAGAGCTTGGCGGGACTGTTACCGATCCCCTTGGAGTAGGAATAGATGATGATCTTACGGATTTACAGGTTGTTTCGGAAGACCAGGAGGTTGCTATATCCACCTTTGGAGCCATGGTAAAAGGTTTTGACGGCAGGATCGGTGCAATTGCCTATCTCCTGTTCATCCTGATCTACTATCCTTGCCTCGCTGCCGTTGCTGCAATCTATCGGGAGACGAACCTTAAATGGACCATTTTTGCCGGAACATATTTAACCATCCTGGCCTGGATTGTGGCCACGCTATTTTATCAACTGGGAACATTTGCTCGACATCCGGGTACATCAATTATGTGGGTTATTATCCTGGGCGGAGTCTTTGCAGTATTTATAGCCGGCATGAAAAAAGCGGGCGAAACAAATAATATAAATAAGGTTCCGGAAGGAGTACTTCAACCTGTTGAATAATGACGAAAGGAGTAGTGATTATGATTCTCTCTGAAATAAGGGATTTTTTTAAGTGGCAGTCCGTTGTTTCCTTATCTGATCTTTCTTTGCATTTTGCTGTTGAGCCCGATGCCATGCGTGGGATGCTGGATCAGTGGATCCGCAAGGGGAAAGTGCAAAAACTGGATCAGGAGGAGAAATGCTCCAATTGCTGCGGGTGCAATTCGGATAATCCGGAAATTTACACATGGACGGAGTTGAACAATGATAAAAGAACATAAGTTAGAAAAGGCAAATTTCCGGTCATTGATTGAAAATGATAATATTGGAAAGGTGGATGAAAGGATCAATATCATCGAAGTTTTTTTTGATACGGAAGAACATGTAACTCTTCTGGAGTTGACGGAACTGCTGATGGAAAAAGGATATGATTATGAGCCTGATTTTATCCGGCAATGCATGACCCGCTGGATTGATTACGGCTTTGCACAAGAAGTTAATTTTGATGGACAGAGGTCTTGTTACGAACATTGTCACCTGGGAAAACACCATGACCACCTGATCTGCACTAAATGCGGCAAAATAATAGAATTTTGCGAGGATGAGATAGAAGACCTGCAGTTAAAAATTGCCGCTCAATACAGGTTCAAATTCTCCAGCATAAGATGGAACTATACGGTCTTTGCTCACAATATCTCGAAGGAAGGCGTAGCATGATGCCGCTGACTATGGGGAAACCAGGCGAGAGACTTATTGTCAGGGAACTGACAAACGGCAGGAAGGCTCGTTCAAAGTTGATCTCTTTAGGTTTGTGCCAGGGGGACATCATAGAGGTTCTCAACAATGATGGTCAGGGCAGATTGGTCATAGGGCGTAATTCCACACGACTGGCCATGGGAAGGGGGTTGGCGCAAAAAAT
>JASFBJ010000145.1 GCA_030149585.1 Desulfobacterales bacterium
TTTTCATGATTTGTTTTTGTAAGTTAATCAGCAACGGCACCACCAATTCTAATTATGGCTTTAGGCGGAGCAAAATTATAACGTGGGAGAGAGGTGAGTGATATTTATACGAAATAATCACATCAGTCTTTTTAATTCAGCTATCCTTCGGCTTTTTCCAGCAGAGCCGGATCTAATTCCTTTTTTACCTGAATTCCCAATTTCCGCATGGCTTGAGCACGCCTGACCAGGTTGCCACGGCCGATACTTAAACGATTATGGGCCAGATGATAAGCCTCCTGGGCTTTGGCAAGCGAAAGGCCGACCTCTTCTAAAACTATTACAAATCCAACAAATTTTTCATAAAGGCCGGCAGCTTTACTGGCTATCTCACGGGCATTGCGGTTTTGCTGCTCAGTTCTCCAAATATCCTGAATAACTCTTAAACTTACCATCAGGGAAGCAGGGCTGACAATTATTATATTTTGTTGATAAGCCTCATTAAAAAGATAATGGGCCTTTTCCATTAAAATCATATAGGCGGCTTCAATAGGAACAAACATTAAAACAAAATCAAGCGTCCGAATTCCTTTTAGTTCATCATATTTTTTTGCGCTCAGCTTTTGAAAATGGCGCCGCACCGAGTCTACATGCTCTTTCAAGGCTATCTTTCGTTCATGGCTGGAAGAAGCTGAATGCAACCTCTCATAGGCTGTCAGGGAGACTTTGGAATCAATGATGATATCTCTTTTATCAGGGAGCCTGATAATAACGTCCGGTTGAAATCTTTGTCCGTTCTCTCCTTTCAAGTTTACCTGAACTTCAAATTCACGACCCTTTTTAAGGCCTGAACCTTCCAGCACCTTTTCCAAAATCATTTCGCCCCAATTACCCTGAATCTTTGAATCACCTTTTAGAGCATTGGTCAAATTAAGCGCATCCCTGCTGATTTGCAGATTAAGATCTTTAAGATGATGGATCTCATTAACCAGAGCCGCTTGGTCACGGGCCCCTTTATCATAGACTTCTTCCACCCGTTTTTTAAACACCCCGATTTTTTCTGAAAGAGGATTCAAAAGCCGGCTCAAACCAGCCTCGCTCATTTTATCAAATTTTTGCTGCTGTTTTTCAAATATCTTGTTAACAAGATTCTGAAACTCTACTTCCATTTGTTTACGGGTTTCATTTAAATTCTTTATTTTTTCTTTTGCCTGGCGCTCTTCCAACTGACGCACGGTAGTCAATTCTACCACCTGCTTTTCCAGCCTGGTATTGGCCTGCTGCTGTCTCTCGATAGTTAGGTAATTTTCACGGAGACGGTTTTCCAGCTTTGGAATCCGGGTTAATTCCTGTTCCAAAGCAGCCCTGGCAGCCGTCATATCCCTTAATCCAGCACTATTTTTTATCAAAGCACCTTCAAGTTCTGATAATCTTGATTTATAATCCTGAAGTGCTATCTCTCCAAAAGCCAGTTTTTCTTTAAGAGAGGTCAGTTGAAGCTGCCCAACCAGTTTAAATTTTTCAGCCATGGATTTTAATCTTAGGCGATAGAAAAGCCAGGCAGCTATCACTCCAAATAAAATTCCTGCCGTAAATAGTATAATGCTGTAAATATCAGGCATCCAGCCCTTCCTTTTTGCTTTGATTTCCGTGCGCGTTGAACCTTTGTATCAAGTCTAACATTTTGTATCCATTAAGCAACTGGAAATATCAACCAGGTGGACTAAAAACAAAAGGCCGATGCTTGAGAATATCAAGCATCGGCCCATAGTTTTAAACTTATTTATCCGTATTTTCTTCCCGCCGGCTCCCTAATCGATTAAACTAATCTTTTAGATTAATTTGCGGGACGGGATTCACCTGGATGGTAAATCAGGGTTAATTTAAAATAATAGGGCAGATTTCCACCCCAGTCATCATCCGGTGCATTATCTACAAAATCAAAATCGCTCATGCTGATATAAAACCTGGGTGAATCTGCGGCCCAGGCATCCCCTACCCAGAATTCATCAAAACCATCACTAAGATTAATTTCTGTCGTAGCTTCCGGAGTTGTGTCTCCATTGCCGGCAAAGATGCAGCTTGCACTGCTGGGACGGTCAACCAGAACCTGATCTTGATTTGAATCCCGATAAAATTCCCAGGAATATTCTACCTCTGAGCCATCACCAACATGCAGTTCCATCTTGATCTCATAATACCAGTCTGTATCAGTGGCAACATAGGGGCCTAAATTCACTTCGAAAAAGTCCATATCCCGCTGGTAGTCCATATAACCGCCAATCCAGGGGAAGGAAATAGTAGTCAGGCCTTCTGCTGTCGTAGTTGTAATCCAGTTCGGCAATGTATCCTGATGGAAATCAAGCAAAGAGCTGTTAACTTTATACTGGGTTTCCTGGATTGAACTATGCTGCAAGGTAATGGTTGAGGTTTCATCAAGTTCATTGGGTTCAGCATAATATTGGGTATCAGCCAAATCTCCATAACCATCAGTTGGCAGAGCTGTTATAAACTGCTTTATATCTGCTTTGATCTCATAAGCAATAGCTGAATCTCCATCATCTCCCTGATAATCACAGACCTTGAAAAAATAAGTCAGGTCCTGGTCTGATTTGGGAACCAGAATACTCATTTTAAGATGGGTAGCGCCATCTTCTCCATTACTGTCAAATACTTTTTTTACTATACTGCTTCCATAAAGAATACTCAAATAATACTCCACATCCGAAGCCGCTGAATTTTGCAGATCAATTTCCAGAACCTGGGCTTGAATCGGATCCACAGCCGGCACACTTATTTTATACCAGTCCACATCTCCCCTAAAGCCTATATAGGCGTCTGAAACAGCCGCAGCTCCAGCAGTTAATTCCACTGCCGTATCCGGAGAATTGCCCAGATTGGCGGCGTCATTTGGATCAGTTATTGTCAGTACATCCAAAGAGACCTCATAAGAAGCAGGCTGGGTAATAGCCTGCCCGTCTGCCGCCTCTATCATCAGATAATGATAATCTCCTTCACCAGCTCTGATCTGGGTTGCATAAACCGTAATCCCGCCTGACTGATCGTGAGTTAAAAGCAGATTATTATCGGCATCTTCAACATTTATCTGATATTTAAAATTTATATTCGCTACGGTAAAGGTCAGGTTCAAAACTTTCAGCCCGCTGCCGGTTGTTGAAAACCGATACCAGTCTTGGTCTCCACTATAATCAAGCGATCCACTGATCTCCATTGGAGAGCCGGCAGACACCAAAGTCGCAGTCCCAGCCGTATCATTTTGCCGATTTTCATCTGTGTCAATGGAATTAATGCAGATCTGATAAGTGGAAGAGTTATCAAAATCATTCCTCCCATTTTCATCCACCAACACATAATAATCACC
Source organism: Desulfobacterales bacterium (assembly GCA_030149585.1). GTDB lineage: Bacteria > Desulfobacterota > Desulfobacteria > Desulfobacterales > JASFBJ01 > JASFBJ01. The sequence goes on from JASFBJ010000145.1 coordinate 3,362, forward strand.
GGCCAAAAGGCTGAGCCGCATATAATATTGATTGTCCCGGCCTGTTGCCAGATTATCAATCAACTCGCCGGCACTATCATATAAATCTAAAGTCAGCTTAACTTCAGTGCCGCCCTGATAGGGCGTATAATCAACTTTAACTTCATAAATCCCATCTGTAGCAGCCGTAAACCGGAAACAATCAACATCTCCGATCGAATTGATGGCATCAACCTGGCAGCTTTGTTCGTCATCCACTGTGATTGAAACTGCCTGGGAAAAATTTTCATTCCCCTGGTCTGAGGTAGTAAAATCAATTTTCAGGTAATAATTATTATCTGAGCATTCATCATCTTTAAGATCACGCACGGCAATATAGATATCTTTTGGAGTATCAATATAGATATATAATTTTATATCCGCCGGCAGCTGACTATCCTCCATGGCATGGTCTGCATAGAGCCTGATTTTTTCGCCACTTGCGTTTTCTTCATAAACAGATACCAAAAGGTCAACATCCGCCCTGTAAGTATTGCTGCGGCAACTGATTTCCATTACAGTGTTGGCTTCAGCAACCCGATAGTGATACCAGTCAACATCTCCAACACTTGCTATTTGTCCGGTTGCATCCTGCCGCAAATTAAGTTCAGTAACCGGATCTTCATCGCGTGATGGATTATCCGATCCTGAACACCCAAAAATAAGCAATAATAAAGCAGGAATAATAAGATATAATTTTTTCATTTCATTCACCTTTTTATTGGATTAATGTAAAATCACCAGGCGTCAGGACAATATCCTTGTTATCATCTCCCAGATTGATAATAACTTCCGCCATTCTGAAAATAGGCGAGATATCCGGTCTGTCTTCCGGAACCTCTGCAATATAAAAACGAATCAGATTATCGCCGGCCCGCCAGACATCTCCGTTGACTTTGGTATATCCGGTAGTTCTCATCACATCGATATTGCTGATCTCAAAGTGGTACTGCCGTACATAGGATTCCATGGAAGTTCCCTGATCAATGGAAATCAGACCCTGATCCTGAATATCGTACTGATAGGCATATCGTTCCCTGATTTTCGGATCATTGGCAATTACATTGGAATGATGCTGAATCTCTTCCAGATCAATAGTGCCGTCAAAATCATGATCAGCTGATTCCTGAACTTCCAGAGGGTTGGTTCCCATGTTGAACTCAATGCCGTCCGGTGCCCCGTCGCCATCAGTATCCGCCACAAAACGATTAGTACCTTTTATAAATTCTTCGCAGTCGGTCAGACCGTCATTATCTGAATCAGGCCAGGAACCATCAGGCAGCATGGTGTAGGTGTTACATAAGCTGTCCTCGACCAATGGATCCAGTTCATGCCCTGGCGAACTCACCTTGGTTTCAAAAAAATCACCCAGTCCGTCACCATCAGTATCCTTTAAAGTGGGATCGGTTCCCAAAGTTGTCTCTTCATTATCAGATAATCCATCACCATCACTGTCAACATAGATCAGTTCGATTCCAGGTTTAACATTATAATTGCACGCAACCATATATTTAATTTTATATTCAAAGGCCAGTCGCATATCCACAATATTGATAAAATCAATGGATTCAGCAGATTCAAATATACTGAACTGGCCATTTCCGCGATTGGACATACCCTGCAAGGTTGCTTCGCATAATCCCTGTACGTACTGGTCCATTTCACTCGTGCCAAAAGATTCGGTTAATAAAAATGTGTGGAAATTAAAACCGGCCACACCTCTTTCAGTAACCATCTCATTAAGATCATCCACCCTGCCCCAGATATCCAGGTCGTCCTGGGGGCCGCTTCCGGTATTGGACATTCCGTCACTCAAAAATACTACAATATATTTAGTGCGAATCAAATTATCCTGATTTTCGGTGTTAATAATATCCTGCTCAATATCGTGATAGATTGAATCCAGAGTTCCAAGATAATCCGTCATTGAATCAACATGCTGGTTATCCAGCACCCTGTTAAGTTCATCAGGATCTTTGGTAAAACCGGCCATCATCCCGCCTCCAGGTCCAATGACCCGGGTAACATCAAATACATCAAGATTCCAGAGCATAATCTCAAATGATGTATTTTCGTTGGTGTTATACTGATTAATAAAATTTCTTACAGCATCAAGGCGAAGATAATGGGGATCTGATCCACCTTCAAGGCCCATGGACGCGTCTCCCATGCTCAAAGAGCAGTCAATTGCAAAAAGAACCTTTACAGGGAAACTGATCTCATCCGGACTCTCAGTGGTAAAAGTGCCGCGGATAGATGCCTTATGCCGATCCTGAGTGTATTCAAGATCCGGTGAATTATCACAGGCAATCACCAGCAGAAATACTACCCCGATCAGAATAGTAGTTATTATATATTTTAGCCTATTCACAGGCATCTCCTTTGCCATCCTGATCTGAATCCGCCTGGTCGGCATTTGCCACGGCCGGGCAGTTATCACAGGCATCACCAATCCCGTCTTCATCAGAATCATTATTTTCATAGGTATGACAGCGAGGACAAAGATCAGCACTGCCGACAAATCCGTCATTATCCCAGTCTTCGTCACAGGCATCCCCTGCAGTATCATCGGTCATATAAAAATCACTGTTTTCCTGATTGGGATTATATGTTTTGCTGCAATTATCAATCACATCCGGCACACCATCATTATCATCATCTTCATCGCATAGATCGCCAATTCCATCCCCATCATAATCCGCCTGATCAGGGTTTAAAACCAAGAGGCAATTATCAGCGCTGTTTGCAATTTCATCTCCATCCATATCATTATCGCAGGCATCCCCGAGACCGTCTCCATCTGTGTCCAGCTGGTCATTATTGGCGATTTCCTCACAATTATCGCAGGCATCTCCATAATCATCACCATCCTGGTTTTCACTTTGGTCATTGGGGTAAGCAAAGCAGTTATCCAGAATATCAACTACTCCGTCTGCATCATAATCTTCCTGAAGCGCAAATAATGGTCCTAAATCATAACTAACGATGAGCGGCCCACCACCACCACCGCCGCCACCCAGACCACCTGAGGGCGGAGCACCGCAAAAGTCCCCAACACACTCGTCAAACCATTCATTAAAATTAAAGGCTGCTGCCTTTTGTCCTGGAAATAAAAAATTTAACAGGATTAACAATAAGGTTCCTATAAAAATGTAGTGTTTCATTGTCTTCCTCTTTTGTTAAGTTAATATTATACTGCTCTTACAGCTTCTTTGTTTGCACAAAGAATGCCGTCTTTGAAATTTTATCATTTTTTATTAAAGATGCTATTATCCGCTTATTCTTCTAAGTCAAAAAGATTTTTTATCATTTATTTGGTGTAATTTCAAATTATTATATGAAGTTATGCTTTTCAGCCGGCATGATCTTTTTCTTCTGACAAGACTGCCAGGATTATTATAGATAGAACAGAAAGTATAAGGTGAGCAAATATCGTAATACTGTATACAAAAAAATACTCTATTTGTTAAAAATGTAAATCATCTTGTCAGTTCTTGAGTAGGAAATAATAATGATACCATCCTCATCATCAAATATGAGATTATTATATATGCCGATATCACCGCGGGTCTCAACAATTTCTTTTTGCCATAGGCCGCTGGTGTACTGGCTTAGATAAAGGTCTTTTAAATTATTTCCGCTGCGGCTTTTTTCAGCATAATATGCAATTGCCGGTTCCCCCGCAGAATTAAAGGCAAGACTGCAATAATCTCCGCAAAGTGTTGATTCATCAACCGTTTGAATTTGCCAGGTGGCTGACTCGGATGCTAAAGTCGCATATTTCAGGCAATGATTGTGTTCATAATCTTGTGAATCAATATATCTTATAGCATAATAGGCAACATGCAGATTGCCGCTGTCATCATAAACAGCATTGCTGATATACCCCACCTCACAATCTTCTTCGATCCAGGAAGTATTCCAGACATTATTGCTCTTTTGGGCAAACCTCAAGCCACTGGTATTTTCATCAAAGCCGCTTTCAGGAGGCAACTCGGCATAATAGATAATTGTGGGCTCATCACTATCGTTAATGGCTAATGTACAATGAGCGCCGGCGCTGTTTTGAATTCCAAAACCAGGCCCCTCATATTGATTACCCTCTACCACCTCTTCGTTAACAGAATTGCCAAGGCCCGAACGTCCCTTATTAACATAGCAAATATCAGGGTACGCAAAATTATGTGAATCGCAGCCTTCATATTTAAACTGGTAACCAAGATGCACATCTCCTTGGGAATCAAAAGCAATTATAATATCAGCTCCTGCCAGGCCATCGTTGAAAAACTGATTTCTGGAGGCATCAACCTCGCCAATAGCGCCGGTGTATTCGCTCCAGGAACTACTGCCATTTTGGATACTGAACATGGCGTCTGATTGATTTTCATCTCCGCACTGTCTTTTTATACCACCCTGATATGCCACAATTGGAACATTATTATGATCTATGGCAAAACCCAGTCCAGAACAATTATCTAATTCAGCAAGAGAGATATCTTCAATATACTCCATACTTGCCATATCCCAGATAATATGCTTTATATTATAAGAGACCTCTGTGCCTGTTTGATAATCTTCTTCAGGCACATTGCTTTCAAAAAAAGCTACCTGAATATTGCCATCAGAGTCCTTAGCTGCTTTTACATGGGGGCTTAGCAGTCCCCCAGCAGCCAGTGATTTTATAATATGTTTATCCCATATCGGCGTTGAAGGAGTACTGGAGGTATCATCACCGGAACCCCCATCATCTCCGCCGCACCCGTAAAAACAAGCGAAACCTGAACCCAATATTAATATTAAGCAGTATATTAAAAAATTATGTTTTTTTATTTTTTTGATACTCATTATAATACTCCCTTGCCTGCGGATGCAGTAAAATCGTTGGATCATAATCAATTGCCGCGCTATTAACGGTTTTATAAAGTTTAGCAGCCTTATTATTATGGCCATAATAATGCAAAAGTCCGGCCAGATTTAGCTTAGCCCCAATATTATTTGAAGAGATTGCCAGAGCCTTTTTGAACATCTCCTTGGCCATGGCGTCTTCCTGAACATTCAGATAGGCAAATCCTATCATATTATATACTTTTGACTTGAGAAGCGGTTTGATATTTTTTTCTTGATCCAGCATCTTATGAGAAATAAGAATGGTCTGGCGATAATCCTTTTTTTTCAGATAAGCCAGGGACAAATCATTTAAGATTATTAAATTTTTAGACTCTTTTAGCAGCTTTTGATGCAGCCCTGTTAACTCTTGATCCTGTAAAAATTGAGCGCCTGTGGCATTGGAAGAATTTACTTTTGCAAAGAAACCTGATTTACTGTTCTTTGCGTCTGTTATGAGATAATATTTTATTGATTGAGGATCACAGATCTCCCATTTATGAGCCTGCGTAATACAAGTTTTCAGGTAAGTATCCGCCTTTTTATCATAACTTTGGGCTTTTTGCTTAATTATCTGCTGATATTGTTTTTGCTGATCAGAAGTTAAGCCGGCAGGCATCGGAGCTTTTTGCAAAAATCGGGAAAACTCATTATTTATCACATGGGAGTCAAAACAGGCCGCCAGAGCCCAATTGGGCGATTTATACTGGATAACCTCATTATATCCTTTTTCCAGCTTTTCCAAAAGTTTTGATTTGGCAGCAACCACTTTATTATCAATGGCCCCTTTTAGCTGGAGATTCAGATAGGTTTGACGAT
>JASFBJ010000146.1 GCA_030149585.1 Desulfobacterales bacterium
AAAGATATATAAAAGCCTCTGAAAAAATTAAAATCAGGTTACCGGCCTTTACAAGAGAAATGGCAAAACAGGCAGGGGTAAAAGTGATAGAAACAAAAAAACCTTATCCTCTCCTTGATAAAAAAATTTTGTTTCTAGGAGAAATTCCCGGCACTACATCTTTTGAAAAAGGAGCGCCTAATTTCTTTTACCAGGAAAAAGGAAAAGAAAAATGGGATGATTTGCAAGATGATACAGCTCTTGTTGCCAACCTTATGGATAAAGGGCTGGTAGTTTTATCAGGATGCGCTCATTCCGGTATTATAAACACAGTCAAATATGCTCAAAAGGTTACAGGAATTAATGATATTTTTGCTGTGATGGGAGGATTTCATCTGGGAGGCCCTGATATGGACCCTGTAATTCATGCAACCATAGAAGGACTTAAACAACTGGAACCGAATTATATAATCCCGACCCATTGTACAGGGCGCAAGGCTGTGAATCAAATTGAAAGGGAATTACCGGACAGTTTTCTGCTCAATATGTCTGGAACAAAACTCACCTTTGCCTGAAAATCTATATTTGAGTGTACTGATTATTAAAATGATTTCATCTGCGTGTTGACAAATAAAGAATCATTTATTATGTTTTAAGATTATGTAACAATTTTTATGTAAATATAAAATCAAATTAGTAAAAAAGGATATATAATTATGGCAAAAGAAATTATAGAAATTAATGATAATAATTTTGATAAAGAAATTTATCAGTCCGAGAAGCCTGCCATGGTTGATTTCTGGGCTCCATGGTGCGGACCCTGTAAAGCGATTGGACCGGTAATAGCTGAGTTAGCCGGAGTTTTTGGCGAAAAAATCAAATTCGCGAAGTGTAATGTTGATGATAATCCGGTTTCACCAGGAAAATTTAATATTAAGGCGATTCCTACAATTATCTTTTTTAAAGACGGCAAAATAGTGGATCAGATTACGGGAATGGTTGCCAAAGCTAAACTTGAAGAAGCTATAAACAACTTAATATAGTTTTATATTTAATATTATGATCTGTATATTCTCATATCCTGTTAAGTTAAAAAAAATTTATTTGGGCCTGGCCTGCTTACTGATTTTTTGTGGTTGTGCCGGCAGCAATTCCAAAGAAGAGAAAACAGCTAATGAACTTATCAGCGCCGGTCTTGATTATTTTGATTCCCAAAAATTCCGCAAGGCAATTGATGAGTTTGAACAACTTAAAGACTGGTACCCTTTCAGTAAATATGCGATTCTTGCTGAATTAAAAACAGCAGACGCCTATTTTAATCTTGAAGAGTATGATGACGCGATATTTGCTTATGAGGAATTTGAGCAGCTCCACCCGCGCAATGAAGCTATTCCCTTTGTTCTTTACCAGATTGGCATGAGTTATTTTAATCGTATTGGTACGGTTGACAGGGAACAGACTGCCGCCAAAAACGCTTTGGAAAATTTTAATAAACTAATAGCCAGGTTCCCTGATAACGAATATTCTCTGAAAGCCCGAACTAATTTGCAAAAATGCTACGAATCCATTGCCGGGCATGATTTTTATGTTGGCTGTTTTTATTTTAAAAGTAAGCATTATAAAGCCGCTTTTGACCGATTTAAGGCGGTAATCAATAACTATCCCAAGGTAGCGGTCCAATCCAAAGCATTACCATATCTTAAAAAATGTGAGGCTTTCCTGCAGTAACAGATCACAACAAAACAAGAATAAAAAAATTCACTTATAAAAAAATGATGCCTAAAATAGCCGTCAGTGCCTGCCTGCTTGGTTATAAAACCCGTTATAACGGCCAAAACAAAAAGAGTCAATTTTTGCTGGATAAATATGATTTTGATGAACTGATACCGATCTGTCCTGAAATTTTAGGAGGCCTTCCAACACCAAGAGCGCCTGCTGAAATTATTGGCGGCAATGGATTTGATGTACTGGACGGTAAGGCCAGGGTACTTGATATTTATGGTACTAATCAAACCAAAGCATTTATAAAAGGTGCTTTTGAAGCCCGAAAGCGGTTATATTTTTTAAATATTAAAACCTGCATTTTAAAATCCAGCAGCCCCTCTTGCGGGATAGGCCCTTTCCTGCCTTCAAAAGTTACCTCCAGTAAAACCATTGAAACTTCAATAAGTTGCGGAGTAACCGCGGCCCTGTTTATTAGGGAAGGGTTTTATATGGAAGAGATCTAATGAATTCTAACACTGATAATACAGTAAAATAAATCACATGCCCATAAAAGATAAGGAAAAGCACTTGTTTTATCCTTAAAAAAATTATTGCTTGACATATGAATATGTTTTTATTATTATCAAAATTCATCGACTAATAATAATTTTTATATATGGGTATCATTTTTTAATTATGGGTATATCAGACCGAAAGCAACGGGAAAAAGAGGAGCGCCGGCGCCAGATTATGAATGCGGCACAGACAACCTTTCTTGCAAAAGGTTTCAGCGGCACTACAGTCGAGGATATTGCCGGACATGCCGAGTTAAGCCCTTCTACCATTTATCTTTATTTTAAAAATAAAGAGGAACTTTATGGTTCCCTTAGTTTGCAGGGGCTGGGTTTTTTGCTAAAAGAGCTGGAAGGAATCAATGATGTTCCTGACGACCGACCGGAAGCCAAACTTACAGCTTTAAAAGAGAGCCTCCAAAATCTTTATAAATCCAATCCCCTTCTTTTGCTTAGTGTCTTTCATTTTCAAACCAGCGAAATTATGAAAGATTTATCTGATAACCTGGTAGCTGAAATAAAAAAATATTCCACTCTTGCGATCCGGCATATCTCCAAATTTATTAACTATGGTATCAACCAGGGGAAATTCAAGCAGGTAAATCCTACGGCTGTCGCAGATATAGTCTGGAGCATGTTTTCCGGTCTGCTTATCTGGGAGGAGAGCAAAAGAGCTCTGGATTCGGAAAAACAATATTTTGAGAAAACATTTGATCTTGCCTTTGATCTGCTTTGCTATGGTTTAATTAAGGAAAATCAGCGTAAATAAGAAAAAACCGCCGGAAAAAAATCAATCATAACCACGCGCCAGTACTTCCCGAGGGCGCGCACCATCGGAAGGGCCTACTATGCCCTCTTTTTCCATCATTTCAACAATGCGGGCAGACCGGTTATATCCAATCCGCAAATGGCGCTGTAACATGGAAATTGAGGCTTGTCTGGTTTTGGTTACCAGGGCCACAGCATCATCATAACGCTCATCATAATCATCTTTATTCTTATCCTGATTTTTTTCCTTTTCAACTGCAATAACCTCTTTATTATACTCCGGTGGCTTTTGATCCTTGAGAAATTTTGTTATTTCAACAATTTCATCTTCAGAAATATATGCCCCATGAATACGGCTGAGTTTGGCAGTGCCCGGCGGCAGAAACAGCATATCTCCGTTGCCCAGCAGATTCTCGGCCCCATTGGAATCAATAATGGTTCGGGAATCTGTCTTGGAAGATACCTGAAAGGTCAGCCGAGTTGGGAAATTGGCCTTTATGACCCCTGTTAAAACATCCACCGAAGGCCGCTGGGTTGCCAATATAAGATGGATGCCGGCTGCCCTGGCCATCTGAGCCAGGCGCATTAAAGCCATTTCAACATCTCTGGAGGAGACCATCATTAAATCAGCTAATTCATCTATGATTATAACGATATAAGGAAATTTTTCATAAATTTTATCACTTTCTTTTGGAAAAATACCCTTTTCAACCTTCTTATTATACTGATCAATATTGCGCGTTTTCATTTCAGCCAGTAATTTATAGCGATTTTCCATTTCCTTGACAGCCCAAAACAGGGCGTTTGTTGCTTTTTTAACATCTGTTACAACCGGTGTGATAAGGTGGGGAATTCCACTATACATTGAAAGTTCAATTCGTTTGGGGTCAATCATAATCATTTTAACTTCATCGGGATTGGCTTTATATAAAAAACTACAGATCATGGTGTTTAAGGCAACACTTTTTCCAGTGCCGGTTGCGCCTGCTATTAATAAGTGGGGCATTTTATTCAGTTCAGCCACAACTGCGTTGCCCACAATATCCTTGCCCAGACAAAGCGTTATTTTTGATTTCGAATTTTCAAACGCCTCTGAAGTCACAACCTCTTTAAACAAAACCATTTCTCGTTCAGAGTTGGATATTTCTATCCCGATAACCGCTTTTCCTGGAATAGGGGCTACAATTCTAATGCTGGTAGCCCTCAGAGCCAATGAAAGGTCATCGCTTAGATTAACAATTTTGTTAATCTTTACGCCAGAGGCCGGTTTATATTCAAAGGTGGTGATTACCGGGCCTGGAATAACGCTTTCCACTGAACCTTGAACCGAAAAATCCTCCAGTTTTTTTTCAAGCAGCCTGGACTGCATCTGCAAATTTTTAATATCCGCCGGCCTTTGTCTCTCGTGCGCGTCTTCAAGGAAATCACTTGGGGGCAGCTGAAATCTTTTTTTATCATGCATGAATTCAAATAACTCCTGTTTTGGAGGGGGGAGTCTCTTTGGCTGCATAGGCGATAAATCTTTGGTCTTTATTTTTGGCCCCTTTTTGTCATTTTTTTGTTTTAATTGCAAAGACCTCTTTTTAGCCTTGCCTCTTCTTTCTTTCCATTTTAATAAAAAAGTTGTAAATTTTTCGCGCAATCCTTTTAAGGCCTGCCGCAAACGTCTGGAAAAGGCTACCAGGGAAAATCCGGTTGTTAAAATAAAGCCGATCAGCCATGCCACCGTCAAAATAATGAGACAGCCGGTAAGATTTGAATACTTCACTAAAAATGCTTTTAATGGGATCCCGATTAAACCGCCTGCTGAATACCGATTTCCTAAAAAAATATAATCATGTTTAAATACAGATAATAAACTGCCGGTGCTGATAATTAAAAGAAATCCGCCCAATACCAGGGGAACAACTATCTTCCCGTCCCGATCCCCAAAAAAATAGATACTTGCCAAAAGGAGCAGGATAGGCAGCCAGAATGCGCCAAGACCAAATAAACCAATAAAAAACCCGGCCAGGTGGGCACCGAAAATACCAAAAAGATTGTGAATTCCAGATGCTCCGCCACTGTTGTTGATAGACGGGTCAAGGGGAGTGTAGGATAATAGACTGATCAGGGTGAGAATAACCAGAAAAAAAAAGAATATACCTATGATTTCTTTACGCATAAGGTGTTGTTTTTTGAATATAAATTCAGGGGTGATAATTATTTCAACTAATATTCCAACCTTTAAAAAAGGCTCTGAGACTTAAACCTCGATAATAAAAGGAAGTATAACCGGACGCCTGCCAATGGTAAAGAAAAAATATTGCCGCAGGGCGGTTTGGATTTTAGAACGAATTTTGTTAACCCGATTAGGTGTTTCCGGTATCACTTCTTCAACAATTTCAAGAACCACACACTGTGCATCATCCAGCAGATGCCCTGTTTCCGTTACAAAGACAAACCCTCTGGAAACAAGTTCCGGCCCGTAAACCACAATCCCTGTTTCTTCATCAAAGGCCATGGTAATTACCACCAGACCATCTGCCCCCAAAAGGCGCCGCTCTTTTAAAACACTGCGGCCCACATCTCCAATACCTTTGCCGTCAATCAAAATCCGGCCTGTTGTTATTTTTTCAAGAATCTGAAAATTATTTTTGCCAAACCCGAGGACTTGCCCGTTTTGGGCTAAAATTACTTTTTCCCGTGGTATATTAACCTGTTCCGCCAGCCGGGCGTGTAAGACCAGATGCCTGTATTCACCATGCACCGGGATAAAATATTCCGGCTTTGTCAGGTTAATCATCAATTTCAGCTCTTCCTGAAAAGCATGACCAGATACATGTATTTTTGAAATTTTTTCATAAATAACATCTGCTCCGCGGCGATACAGATTGTTGATAATATGAGCAATCGCCTTTTCATTGCCGGGAATGAACTTGGATGATAAAATAACCGTGTCTTCCCTTTTTATCTTGATCTGCTTATGATTACCGGCTGCCATGCGGGCTAAGGCAGACATGGGCTCACCCTGACTGCCGGTTGTTATCATGACAATCTCATCATCCCGATAGTCTTTTAGCTGGTCTATCTGGATTTCCATACCTGCCTGAATCCGGATATAATTTAATTGTTTGGCAATTTTTACGCTTACTTCCAGGCTGCGTCCATTAAATACGACTTTACGGCCCAGTTTTTCGGCAATATTAATAATCTGCTGAATCCTTGCAATATTTGATGCAAATAGAGCAATAATAATTCTGCCCTTACAACTCACCATTATCCGGCTAAGAGTCTCTTTTATCTCCTGGGCGGAAATCGTATAACCTGCCTTTTCCACGTTAGTGGAATCAGACAAAAGCGCCAGAACTCCTTTTTCGCCGCATCTCGCAAACATGTTAACATCAGTTACCATGCCATCAATCAAAGAGTGACTAATTTTAAAATCACCGGTATGGACGATAAGCCCCACAGGTGTGTCAATCGCAACACCAACTCCATCTACAACACTGTGATTAACCCGAATAAATTCCAGCTTAAAAGGGCCTATATTTAATTTTTCCCTGGGATTAATTTCATGCAGCGCAGCGCTGTCCATCAGACCATGCTCTTCTAATTTATGACGCACCATACCCAATGTAAAAGGTGTGCCGAAAATAGGGGCCTGAACTTCTTTTAGAAGATAGGGCAAGGCACCTATATGATCCTCGTGAGCATGGGTTAAGACAATGCCTCGAACTCGTTTTTTATTTTGTTTAATATAACTGAAATCAGGAATTACATAGTCAACGCCCTGCATATAATCTTCCGGAAACATCAATCCTGCATCCAAAATAAAGATGGTCTCGCCATACTCAAACACCATCATATTCATTCCTATCTCACCAAGGCCACCTAGTGGTATAATTTTCAGCACAACTTTATTCCTTTTTTTTTTTAGATCTCAAACAGATTCAAAGGCCTTTTGAATCACTCCTTTGACCTCATTTAATAAATCATCCCTGGTTTTACGAGTGAAATTTGTGGTTGCTATTGGTTTACAAATTTTCAGAACCACCGGCCTATGTCTAATCAGAAAACTGCCTTTTGGCATGATAGATCCTGTGCCCTGTATTATAACGGGAATTATAGGAACACCTGCATCAATAGCCAGGATAAATCCGCCTTTTTTAAAAGGCAAAAGTTTACCACCGGAGCCCCTTGTCCCCTCTGGAAAAATCATCACAGATGTCCCACTGCTTATTTTTTTGGCAGCTAATGAAAGGCTTTCAAAGGCTGACTTGCGATTTGAACGATCAATACTGATATAACCGCAGGACTTCATGCTCCTGCCGAAAAGAGGTATCTTAAAAAGTTCAGCTTTAGCGAGCCACCGAAACTGAACCGGCAGACAGGCCAATAAAACGGGAATATCCACATTGCTTTGATGGTTGGCCATATAAATAAACGGTTTATCAGGAACCAGATTATGCTGCCCTTGAACTTTCACAGGAATGCGACCAATAATGAGAATTAATCTGGCCCAAAGTCTGGCAATAAGGTGAGGTAGATTACCGGTTCTTGAAAAAAAAGTAGCTATAATGGGAAAACTTCCGATAGTAAGGGTGTTCAGCAGGATCAAAATGTCGATAATAAGCGTATTTAATAGTATTTTTATGTTGCCAAATAATTTATTATTCATAAATAGAATTAACTTTCTCTGCAGGGCTGAATATCCAATCAAAGACCTTTATGTAAAAATTCCAAGCTTTTCAAAGATGCTGTCTATCTTGTCGATAATCCAATTGCGCTGCGCCTTTTTGGCATAACAGATACAATCGCATCTTACCCGTTGATTGGTTCTCACCAAAAGCTCGCAGGCAAGACTGGTTTCTTGCAGCTCTATGGCAAAATAAAAGGGTTGGCAATCTTTATGATTTGTCTGAATTTCAGATAAAAGGCTCTTATCAAGGGTTATCCAAAAGAGGTTTCCCACATTTGCCTCAGAAAAATTAGCACTTAAATATTCCTTAAGCAAAATATAATCATTAGGTCTTAACTCATCTATCACATATTGTTTCATATGGCTCTAATATCTTAAATAGGCATTTATTGCAAGAGGCATGGACTATTGCCGGCAAGATTATTCCTGGTAAGGTAATTCTATTGATTAATTATATGAAAAACAGTGACTATTTCGAGTCTTGTCAGCCTGGCGACTGATACTTAAAATTGCCGATTTACTTTTTTGCGCCGTAGAATTTTTTTATTATAGTTGTTTAAGATAACCGGTAATATCTATTTTTTTATTCAGCAAAGCCATCTCCTCTTTTGAAGGAGGCAAGGTATTCGGCACATGCTTTGGAATCAACAGTTCAAAACCGGTGTTAGCGATTACTTCTTCCATGATAGTGCCAGGGTGAACTGATTTTAACCGCATTCTACCACTGTCGAAATCAAAATCCATTACCGCCAGAGGGGTTACAACCAGTGCCGGCCCTGGAGTTTCAAGGCCCACGCGCTTACGTCCATCAGGGCCGTCAAGATTGCCTGGGACAGTAATAAAATCCACCTTTTTAACAAACTGACGATTATTATGCACCGTGGGATAGTTATAAAAACCTCGTTTAGCGGTAACCGCAAAAGAGATATTGCCGACTCCGGGTCCGCGAAATTTTGGATGGTAAGGATCCTGGCCGATTGCGTGTAGATTAATATTGCCGTATTGATCGGTCTGTATGCCGCTGTTAAACCAGAAATCTATACCCCTGCCGTCTGAAAGTTCAAAAATTTCATGAAACCCTTCAATAGCTTCTACAGTCATATCATCACTAACAGGTAAAAAGCTGAGGGTCGGCATCTTTGTATTGCACAGGCCGTCTCCGGCAATAATTAAATTTGGGGCATGCGTCTCCTGCGCCAGTCGCATTGCTGCCATGGGGATACCTGCCGCCCCGCCACAGGCTCCGATTTCTCCGTCTTTCATATCCCTGGCAAAAACAACTGCCATAAGTTCAGCATAATGATAACCCAAACTCATACCAAATCTCCTTATAATTAATGGCGGTTGCTATAT
>JASFBJ010000383.1 GCA_030149585.1 Desulfobacterales bacterium
GGGCTTTTAAAGAGCGAGATCCAAAGCCGATTCAGGAAGAGGCTCTTTTTCAAAAAGAAAAAGAAATGGACGTTATCGACATCAACCTCGGCCCGGCTAAAAAAGACGGCCATGAGTTAATGCCCTGGGTTGTTCAAACAGTCCAGGAAGTGGTGGATGATATTCCGCTGGCTCTGGACACTTCTAATATTGATGCTATTGAAGCAGCTTTAAAAGTTATTAAAGAAGTCCCGGGAAAACCGCATATTATCAATTCGATCATGTGCCGCCCTGAGCGCTATGAGAGAATGGTGCCCCTGGCAGCTGAGTATAACGCGGATTTTATAGCTTTGATGTGGGGCCCGGACGGATTGCCAAGGGATGATAATGAGCGGGCTGCCTTATGTGTTGAACTGCTTTATTTTGCAAACGAAGCAGGTATTCCAAATGAAAAAATCTGGGTAGACGGGATTGTTACCCCTGTTAATATTCAGCAGCCCCAGGCCATCAGCCTGATGGAATTTCAGGGAATGGTTCAAGATATTGCTCCGGGCGCAAAAAGCACTTGTGGTTTGTCCAATATTTCCAATGGCCCTCCAGTTAATTTGCGTCCTATTTTAAATCAGACCTATATGGTGATGCTCGAAAAATATGGTATGTATTCAGTTATTTCAGATCCTCTGGATCAACAACTGACTGATATAGCCAAAGGTAAACGCCAGGATGTTGTTGACCTTATTTATGGTGTTATGGATGGCAAAGAACCTGATATGGCTGGTTTGTCCAAAGAAATGCAGGATTACGCAAAGACTACTAAGGTAATCCTGGGAAAATCACTTTATTCAGATTCATGGCTTGAGGTTTAATTTGTCTTGAATAAAATTTATTAAAAGCTCTACCCTTTTTGGGTAGGGCTTTTTTATTGCAAAAAAGGCAGGGATAATGGCAAGAATTGATGATTATATTAACGCGAAAAAGCTTGTGATGGCCGAGCTTTCAAAACAGACCCTAAGCTCAATCAGTAAAAAATCCGGTTATACTGAAATAATGGATACCAACAGCTTAAAGATTCCATTTCTTAATCGGGTTTATGATGTGTCATATCCGGAATTTGAATTTATGGATTCAAAAGATAGCACAAAGGAAATTCCCCTTCAGGAGCAGGTACTTATTTTGCACTATTTGGCTGTGGACAATTATCTGAAACCAAATGGCAGGTGGGTGGCCTATCGTGAAATTCCAGGTGCCACATTTTATTTTGGCGCATTTATTAAAAGAGCAATTGATCCATTAAAAAAAGTTTTTGGGGCAAATAGTAAAGGACTGAAAAAGGGGGCTGAGTTATTATACGGCAAACCTGTAGATAACGGAGATAGTGCTTTTGAATTTCAGATTCTGCCGAATGTTCCGTTGCAGCTTATTATCTGGGAGGGGGATGAAGACTTTGATCCAGAGGCAAATATTCTCTTTGACGAATCCGTGGCTAAACTGTTGTCGCCGGAAGATTGCGCCTGGCTGGCCGGTATGCTGGTATACAGGTTAATAGCGCTGGCCTTTTAGTCAAAACAGAAATTTGATTAAAATAAATCCAAGAACCAGTAAAATAGTAAAAATAATTACCAGCAGATTAAAATATTTATCAATAAAGGCTTTGATATTAGGGCCAAAATGATAAATTAAGCCTCCTACCAGAAAAAACCGGGCAGATCTGGCTATAAAGGATGCCAGTAAAAAAACAGTAAAATTGATTTTAAACATACCTGCTGTAATCGTAAAAACCTTATAGGGAATTGGCGTAAAACCTGCAATCCCGATTGCCCAGGCATCGTACATATTATAAAGGTTATGAATATATTCAACCTTATCAGCTAATCCGTAAAAATGTACGATCTTATTGCCCACGCCAAGCATGAATTGCCGGCCAATAAGGTATCCTGCGCAGCCCCCAATAACTGAACCACAGGAACAAATCAGGGCATAGTTAAATGCCTTTTGAGGTTTTGCGATTGCAAGGGCAATTAAAAGGATATCAGGCGGGATGGGGAAAAAGGAAGATTCGCTGAACGCCAGAAAAAACAGAGCCCAGGTTCCATAGGGTGTATCTGCCCAGTGCAAAACCCAGTCATATAGTTTTCTGATCATTTATGCCTCATTTTAAGCCTGTTTTAAGCATTTGGCCATCCATGCTCACCCACCAGCTTAACAAATCGGCATCCCCCTAAATTGGTTTGCGAAATACCATTTTGATCTTTTTGGATCAATATTAATTCCTGCAGGTGTTGAGATCCAACCGGCATAACCATGCGACCTCCATCAGCCAGTTGGTCAACAATTATTTTCGGAATTTTTGGAGCTCCGGCAGTTATAATAATTGCGTCAAAAGGGCTCTGATCTCGCCATCCACAGGTTCCATCAGAGTATTTTGTAATAATATTGAAATAGTGCAGTTCATCAAATAATTTGCGGGCATTAATCAGCAGTGAATGAATTCGTTCAATTGTGTAAACACGAGAGACAATTTTGGAAAGCACAGCAGCCTGATATCCAGAACCTGTGCCAATCTCCAGTACCCTGTCATTTTTGCTGAGCTGCAAGGCCTGGGTCATTTCAGCCACAATAATAGGTTGAGAGATTGTTTGCCTTTCACCGATGGGCAGCGGGAAATCACCATAAGCCTGATCCGCCAGGGCTTCACTTACAAAAAGATGCCTGGGAACGGTTTCCATAGCATTCAAAACCAGAGGATCAGTAATACCTCTGGCCTGAAGCTGGTTTTTTACCATTTTTTTTCGCAATGTTGTATATCGCATAGTTTTTTTCTCTGAATAATTCTGTTGGTATCAAAAAGAGCAATTAAGGTCAAGCTATTGTGTGTTAAGGGTTGATATTCACATGATTCACCTTATTTTTCGATATATTGCCTGATGACTTTGCTGCTTTGATGATGAATCGCTGTGAGA
>JASFBJ010000384.1 GCA_030149585.1 Desulfobacterales bacterium
AAAATAACTTCCTCAACTATGCATCACAGCTTCAGGCCATCTTTGCCCGATCTAATCTAAATCTGTGCGCCTACTTGTTGAAGTTATTTCGTCCACGTTCCTAAGGGAATAACTATAGATGAATAAATCATCAGACTGGATAAAAACTCACTGTGCCAGGATGGATCATGGGGGTTGCGGAATTTTGGTAAAGGTGGCTGCAAACCAAATCAAGGCAATCAAAGGTGACCCTGACGGCTATCTTAACCAGGGCTATATCTGTCCAAAGGCAATGGCTGCGGCAGATAAGTTAAACCATCCCATGCGCTTAAAAAATCCCGTGAAACGAATCGGTGCGAGGGGCCAGGGTAAATGGCAAAAGATTTCCTGGAATGAAGCTCTTTCAATTATCAGCGAGAATCTGTTGAAAATAAAAAAAGAGTATGGAGCCAAAGCTGTAGCATTTTGTCAGGGAATGCCCAAGGGACTAGAACATTTTGTCTTAATCCGGCTGGCCAATATATTTGGGTCCCCCAATGTGGTGGCGGTTCAGGATGTTTGTCATGCGCCCAGAGAAATTTCCGGCCTGCATACCTGTGGTTTTTATCCGGTTACCGATTTTCACTATCCAAGCAGGGTCATAGTTCTTTGGGGCAGTAATCTAAACGCTACCAATGAAGAGGGCCTGATTTGCAGTCTTTTGCACAAACAGCTGCTAAGCGGCAGCGATTTAATTGTTATAGACCCGCAAAAAACCGAATTTGCTGAAAAAGCCAAATTCTGGTTGCAACTAAAGCCTGGTACGGATTTGGCTCTGGCCCTTGGTTTTTTGAAGGTTATTATTCAGGAAAAATTATATGATCAGGTCTTTGTTGAAAAATTCACCCATGGTTTTGAAGAGCTGACCAGGATGGTCGACAGGTTTTCTTTGACCTCAATTGCCGATATCACAGGTGTACCTGAAAAGCTGATTCAGCAAAGCGCCAGATGCTACGCTGCTGCAATGCCGGCTGCATTGCAATGGGGCAACCCTATTGAACATACTTATTTTGCCTTTGATGCAGCCAGGGCACTGGTTTGTTTAATGGCGATTTGCGGCAACCTGGATGTTGCAGGCGGAAATATTTGGGCTCACGAACCTGATATTCTTGGTCTGGGACAATTTGTACGGGCTGATCTGATCCCCGATAAACGCAAAAAGATGATTCACGCCTTTTATCACACTATTCCGCGTTTGATGACAGTCCCGCCTACCTATTTTAAAAAGGCTGTTTTAGAAGAAATTCCTTACCCTGTAAAAGCAGCCTATATGCAGTGTACCAACCCTCTTTTAGGGTATGCAGACAGTAAAGGAACTTATGAGGCTTTAAAAAAACTGAATTTTCTGGCTGTCTCTGATATTGTGATGACGCCAACAGCTGCATTAGCTGATATTGTTTTGCCGGCAGCCACCCAGTTTGAATTTGACGATATCGGCCATTATGGAATCGGCCATGGCATTATTCTGGCTCGTCCAAAAGTCGTTGATCCTCCGACCCTTTGCCGCCCGGATATGATGATTCTCAATGATTTAGGCAAGCGCCTGACAGATGAGAAATACTGGTATCAAGATAGCCGTGGTTTTTTAGAGGCTGTTTTGCAGCCTTCAGGTCTGAGCTATGAAGAATTTGTGGAAAAAGGATATTTAAAGGGGCCGGATCGGTTTGAAACTTATAAATCCAGGGGTTTTAAGACCCCGACTGGTAAAGTGGAGCTGGTTTTAAGCCGTGCTAAAAAATTTAATCTGGCCAAACTGCCTGTCCTGCCTGCTGATTTTGCTGGTTTTGATCCTGGGTATCCTTTGACGCTCACGAGTGCTAAAAGTCGATTATTTTTGCACTCTTCCTACCGGTGGCTGGAAAAGCTGAGAAAAAAGCAGCCTGAACCAGAGGTAAAAATTCATCCCCAAACTGCCAAAGACTATCAGATTAATGAAGGGGATATGGTAAATATAGAAACCAGGCAGGGCTGCATTATTCAAAGGGCCAGAATATCGGATATTATCAGGCCGGGCGTAGTTTATGCGGATTATGGCTGGTGGTTTCCGGAAAAATCGGAGCAAGAGCTCTTTGCCTGGCAGCAGTCAAATTATAATATTTTAACCACTGCTAAAAAGGTTGGGCGTGAGTTTGGCACACCTGAGCTAAAAGGTTTGGGCTGCAGGCTAAGTCCTCTTGATTCCATAAAATAATTATGTGACAATCTATATATCCGATATTGACAAAATCGTCTTATGTTATATAATATAGCCTATTGAAAATATTATAAATAGAATTGATTATTCTAATTGGAGATAAATAAAATGGCCATTGAAACCAGAGACGAGGTTCTTGAAAAAATACTTTCCATGGAAAAACCCAATTGCCCCCACTGTAATGAAAAAATGAAATTATGGGAGGTACCGCCTATTAATATGGGGGATGGCCTGGGCTGGGGCACTCCTTTTTTATTCATGTGCTTTAATGATGATTGTCCTTTGTATAAAAAAGGCTGGGATGATTTAATGGAAAATTATGCTCATCATGCTTCTTATCGTTGTATCTGTTATCCTGGAACCGATCAATTTGAGTTGATTCCGGTATTTAGTTCTGCAGGAGGTACAGGGCAAATTTATGATGAAGCAGCCATGGCAGAAGAGACGATCTTGAAAGAAAATATCAAAAAGGGTTTTTCCATTTTGGCGGATTGTTTTGTAAATAAAGACGGTGTGACCGCACTGCAGCTTTTGATGGATGCTGCTGAGCCGATACGTGTTCGTGTCAAGGCCGCTGAAATGATAGGTGATATTGGTGAATTAGAGGCCATTGAGCCCTTAAAAAACCTTAAATTCGGCAATGAGCTTTTGCAAAAAGAGGTTGAAAAAGCAGTTAAAAAATTGCATCAGCGATTTTTTACCAGAGAGTGC
>JASFBJ010000147.1 GCA_030149585.1 Desulfobacterales bacterium
TGTCTGCTTTAGCAAAGATTAAAATTACAGACGTTCCCATAAATATTTCGCAACTCCCTGTAAAAAAAATGTAAAGGAAATCCTCATTATAAAGGAGCGTCCCAGACCTTTTCTCTTGTGTTGAATCAATGTTTGACTTACAGCCAGTAAGTTAGTAAAATAATAACATACTGGAGGTGTTTATGATGCTCCCCGTCCTGAGAAATTTATCTTTAATTGAAGAATTTGATTATAATTTTATCAAGCATGCGCTTTATAAATACAAAAATCCGCGTGTTAAGATAAATGATCTTTTGAAAAAAGGTAAAATCATACGGGTAAAAAAAGGCCTTTATGTGTTTGGCCCTGAATTGGCGCGTGAACCTTATTCAAAGGAAACGCTTGCTAATTTGATTTACGGCCCTTCTTATATTTCCCTTGAGTATGCTCTTTCTTTTTACGATCTTATTCCTGAACGTGTGGAAATAATTACCAGTGTGACAAATAAGAGAAATAAATTTTTTAATACACCAGTCGGTATTTTTTCCTACAGATATATAAACCCTTCAATTTATGCTTATGGCATTACTCTTTACGATATGGACAAATATCATTCAATTTTAATAGCCACCAGGGAAAAGGCGCTTTCAGACATTCTTTATTTTTTGGATAAGATGACCGATGAATCTCAAATAGAAAAATATCTGTCTGAAAATTTGAGATTGGATATGGAGGCTCTTGTTGATTTTAATCTAAAGAAAATTAAAAATCTGGCCGGGCTCTATGGACATAATGTAAATCTTTTTTATCATCTTCTGAAGGAAATAAAATGAATGATGCAGTGGGTATAATGCTTGAGCGATATAATTGTAGAAGCATAAATGACTATGAAAACGCGCTGAAAGAGATTATTCAGGAGATTGCCTTGCTCGGCCTTTGGCGATCAAAATTTTTTGAGAAAGCCGCCTTTTATGGAGGATCTGCATTAAGAATACTATATGGTCTTGATCGATTTTCTGAAGATCTCGATTTTTCGCTTCTTAAAAAAGATGAGAATTTTTCGCTGGCGGGTTACCTTGGGGCAGTAGAAAATGAATTGAAAAGTCTTGGTTTTTTTGTGGCAGTTAAAGAAAAAAAGAAAAAGTTTAAAACAAATATTGATTCCGCCTTCATTAAGGCCGGAACATTGAAAAATATGATTATAGTCGATATTCCTGGATCTGTAAGAAAAAAAATGCCTTCAGGAAAAATAATGAAGATAAAGCTGGAAGTTGATACAAATCCTCCGGGTAATTTTAATACCAAAGCCGTATATCTGTTTCAGCCAGTGTCTTTTTCCGTTAATACTTATTCTTTGCCGCATCTTTTTGCTGGTAAAATGCATGCAATATTATGTCGATCTTGGGGCGATAGAGTTAAGGGCCGGGATTGGTATGATCTTGTATGGTATGCTGGAAAGAACATACCTGTAGGCTTGAAACATCTGGAAAGCAGAATGAAACAAACCGGTCATCTTGAGGCAAATGAATTGCTTACAGGGAAAATGATGAAACAAAAGCTTATGGAAAAGATCGGGGGTATAAATTTTAATAATGCCGGAAAGGACGTTTTAAACTTTTTGAAGGATCCATCATCACTTGAACTTTGGTCAGAAGAGTTTTTCAGGGTTATTTGTAAAAAAATTAAAACTGTTCAATGAAGTTATTTTGTCCTCGTTCCTTAGCATCATGAAGGTAGAACTTCGCACAGCAAGAGGCATAATATAATAATGCCACTTGCTGTGATTTAACCTGTTATTTGAAATTATTGTTTTATTTTTACCAGATCATTTATTTTAAAACCAGCTCCTGAACGGATCGTGGCAATTGCCCCATCTGAGCCGAAAAATCCGGTTATCATTATTTCACCTTTCATTCGTCCTGGCGCTCTTCCAAGCGAAACATGGGTCTGGGGATCAATTATTTCTTCGCCAAGGTCCTGCACCAATAAAATATTTCCTACCTCAAGACCGGTTTTCTTCCCGGCATTGAGATATACTGATCTGCCTTTGATACTTGCTATGCGTCCACTCCAGGACTGCGACTCGAGCTGTTTGAGCATGTTAACCATGGCCTTGGTCAAAGCATCCCGCAAGGCTCCATCTCTAAGATCAGTGTCATAGCTGGACTTTGATCCCAGGCCTAAAAGCCCCCCGGTCTTTTTTTCATATACGCCCTGGCCGGAATCCGCCATAATCTGAATCCCTGTTGTGGTGTCTACAATACGGTAGTCAACAGTTACCCTGGCGATCTGTTTTTTCTTTTTATAAACCAGATAATCCTGACCTTCCAGAGCCTCTGAATAAGCGGTAATAGCGCCGGTAACAATTGCGTTAAGCCCCAGAATTTTTCCCATTTTAGCGGCAGTCGCAGGGTTAATTGCCCCGGAAGCGCCCATGGATTGCTGCCCTAAAATAGAAGCAATATCCTGCTGGGGAATGATTATAAAACGTTTTGTTTTCTGCAAAATAGTCCCTAAAATATCAGCAGCCGACTCTCCGATACCCAGTACCTTGGATGGAGTTTTATTTTTGAAATTAACCACTCCAACCCTGAGTTTAGGTCCTGTATGGTCACCTGTTGGCGCGAGTTCAGCAGAAATTCCAGTTAAAGATGAATCATCTTTGACAGCGCCGGACATGGTCGCAGCGCAGCCGCTCAAAATCAGGAACACTGTAATAGTTCCTAAAAGAAAAAGTGTTATTCCCTTTGATCTGTATTTTTTTTGCATTTTTTACTCCTCCTGTGATTAAAATTTAGATAAATAGTTATTTCCGGTTAATAAAGCGCTAAATGGCTAATTGCCTTTCATCATAAGTTCCATAAACCCTTTGGCCTCTATATAACCTGAAGGAATTTCAAATAAAGCAGCCGGTGGGGTACCAAGCTTAATATTTTTCAGCAAAATCGTCTGAGTAAATTCATCTGATTTTACTTCACTTTTAATGGTCATACCATCCAGATCCTTAGCGTTCCAATAATAGCCCTGATGCATATCGCCATTCTTATAGATCACCTTGACCCGGTATTTATCAGTTGGATGCCCATCAATTATTTCGCTGCCGACCTTTTCTTTTTCAATCTTTGGAACCTCAAAAAAATGATCATCTTCAGCATCTGTTTTAGCATTTGGCTCATCATCCTGATGCACTATATATTTCTTTTTTATTGGATAAAGAGTGTAAGACAGCTTTTTATCACCGCGTTCAATATTAATCATTTTGCTCAAAGCCGTTGGTATCTGCGCGCTTTTTTGCATCTTGCTAAAAACCAGTTCAACGCGGGTTTTATTTCCTGCTCTGGCAAAAGGCATTTTAAAACTGGACAGCTGAGTTCCTTTAGGGTCCACGGCAGTAAAAAACATAACAGCCTCAAAATCTCGATCACCATAGCCCAGATGGCCAATGGAAGGCATAACAGGCATTCTCATCTGAGGCATTTCAGCACTTGGAATAGGTGCGCTCGCGACCATAAGTCCCCCTGGCCCCATGGGCAGGGTAGTTATAATCCGCCTAATCATTTGGCTTGATTCATAAGCTAAATGAGTTTTTGTAGCCTTGGTGACCAGTTTTGTTGCAAGCCCTATAACCAGGTTATCTAAAATTCCCTGGTTGGAGCTGCGGCTGGAAAGAATTACCCAGGGTATCTCCTCTTTTTTATTATCTTTATTGGCAACTGCTGTGGTTGCAGCACCTGCAAGACCACCTGCCGAGTTTTGAGTTTTAACTCCAATACCGTTGAACCAGAAAGTTTCCTTATTAATGGCATTGATGATTTTAAATTTAGCCCTGACCTTTCTGGCATTATAAAGGCCGGTGGTAATTTCCTCGAAATTTATCAGGGTTCCAAACATCAGGCCTTCCACATCCAAAGCTTCTTTAAGTTTTTCAATGCTTGCCATTTCCAGTTGACCGCCCAGGGTAATGCCCAGCTGATCTCTTAAAATTTGATCAGTTTCTTCTATGGGTTTGATATTATAATGATTCCTGATCAGAGCTTCCGCCATCTTTTTGCGGACAAGTTCCGGCCCCCCAAGATCAGATGTGTCGTTTTGCATGGGCAGAACAGCCAGTCTTTTAATGGGGTTGGCAGGGTTGCATGGAATCATTGGAGGTGTCATTGCGCAGCCCCCTATAAATACCAAAACCAATAATGTTGCCAGCCAATGATAAGTTTTCATAGAATCCTCCATTTAGAAAATATAATGCAAATTATTATTACTGAATACTCATTTTCATTTTAATACTGTTTGCAGTGATATCAGTTACATCTATAATAAATCCGGGAAAATCGATCATTGAAATTTCATCAGCAAGGTTCTGTGCAGTGCCTTTAAGCTGGATATCAAGGGTAGCTGTACCTGAACTCAATCCTCTTTGAAATACTCCGCTGATACCCCGAACCCTGTTTTTCAAAATGCTTTTAAATTTGACAAGGTTCCGATTTGAATTAACTCCGGTGATTATAATCTGGATTAAAGCCCCCTGGTTAACGTCCTGACTCCAGCGCTTAATAATCTGGTTTAATAAATTATCTGCGATCTCATTTGTAGCCAGCGCCAAAGCTTTGCCGCCAGCAGTAATCTCACTAATATGAACAGCCGCACTATGCTTGGTGGCGGATGCTATCACCTGGCCGGTGTCGGTGTTTACAGCCCTTAATGACAGATCAGCCTGAACCGATTTCATGGAGGTGCCCATTACCGAGCCAGCGGTTTTGGCCAGGGCTTTGCCGTAAATTACAACCTCGGCATCAAAAAGATTGCCAAGTGTTTTAATAGCTGTATTGGAAAGCGAAACCACTTTATAAGGGGCATTAATTTTAAGGGTTTTGGTTTTTACAGAATGGTCAACCACATTAAATCCTTTTGACACCAGCTTTTCCATCAAAGTGTTTTCTACAACACTTAAATCCGCCTGATAGGAATGTGCATGCCACCAGTAGGAGTAATGGGTTTGGCCCACATTTTGTTCAGCAACCATAATCATTACACGCGGCATATTTTTTCGGGCCATTAACAGCCCTAAAGCCATTAAATCATTTTTTAGTTTACCTTTTGCAGCCCTGGCCTGGATAATAACCTGGTATAGATTATCCACGCTTTTTTCGCTGGTGATTCTATAATTTTGAATATACCCCTGGGTTTTGGCATAGATGGAGTCACTTAAAACCTGATAATTCTCGATGGCTGTTTCAGAGGCTATCATGGTGCCTACAGCCTGCTCCACCGCTATGCGCAAAGCATTTTGGATAGCCAGATCCCTGGCCATTGCAGTATTATTATTTTTAATCGCCGCCATGCCTTCTGCTGTAACCATGATTCCTTCATCAGCTCTTGCATTTGCAGTAAAGGCAAATAATAAGACCACAAAAACGATTGATATCATTTTAATTTTTTGCATGATGAATACCTGCTATTTGTTTTTTTGTAATTAGGGGAATAAAAAAATCAAGTATTTGCCACCTGGTTCTCATTTTTTTTCAGCTCTTTTTGTATACAGGTTATTATATCTTTATCTGGAATATCCGTCCTTATTCCAGGACAACTATTTGCCATAATTTTCCAGTTAGTCACATCTACCAATACGTTTTTGATAAAAGGCCACTGTCTGCACATACGAGGTTTAACCGGATGTATTACGCAAATTTCATTCCAGAATATACAGTTGCCTTTCAAGGTCTGGCCCAAAAGTGGACGATTACCGGATATCTGGCAGTATTTGTCAATAAATTGGGTTGGATCTTCTTTAATATAGGCTGAAATTGCTTTAATATCCGCCAAAGTTACATAAGTTCCTCCATAGCCCTGACAGCAATCACCACAATTTTGACACTTAAAAATATCAGCCGGATTTACAGTATTAGTAAAATCAGAAGCCATGTCGAGTTTCTAAAGCCCTTTTTAAAGTTACCTGATCAACATATTTTAGATCTCCCCCCATGGGCACACCTGAAGCAATCCTGCTGACCTTGACCGGAAATTCAGATAATAAACGACCCAGATAAGAAGCTGTGGACTCACCTTCCAGACTGGTGCTTGTGGCTATTATAACCTCACTGACTTCTCCTGCGCGAATATTTTGAATGAGCTCGGCAATCCGAATGCTGTCAGGGCCAATGCCATCCATAGATGATAAAACACCACCAAGAATATGATAAAATCCACAAAAGGCCCCTGATTTTTCAATGGCAACCATATCCGCAGGCTGTTCCACCACACAAAGCAAACTAGCATCACGCGCAGGATCACTGCATATTCGGCAAAATTCATTATCACTTAAGGCAAAACACCTGGCGCAAAATCTGACTTTCTTTTTTAACTCAATAATAGTGTGAGAAAGTAATTGTGCGTCTCTTTCCGAACTGCGCAAAATGTGCAACGCAAGTCTTTCAGCGGTTTTTTCGCCGATTCCCGGCAATTTTGCCAACTGTTTAATCAGATTGATAACTGAATCAGGATAATAATTCATTTTAGCTCAAATCACATCATTCCAGGGATTTTCATTCCCCCGGTAATTTTCGACATTTCTTCGGAAACCATATCTTGCGCTCTTTGCAAAGCCTCATTAACAGCCGCTAACACCAAATCCTCCAGCATTTCAACATCATCAGGGTCAACAACTTCTTTTTCGATTTTAAGAGACTCAATCCGCTGCTGACCATTGGCTACCACTTTAATCATTCCACCACCGGCTGTTGATTCCACTGTTTTTTCCGCCAGCTCATCTTGCATGCGCAGCATCTTGTTTTGCAATTTCTGAGCCTGTTTCATCATATTTCCCATGTTTTTCATTTTCAAACCCCCTCTAATAATTTTATATCAATAATGGTACCGTTAAATATTTCCAGGGCATCAAGAATAAGAGGATTTTTCATTATATCCTGCTTAATCTTTTCATGCCTGATTTTTTCCTGACTGTTTTTTATTGCATCTTTCGCGGCAATATTTTCCAGGAGAATAACCTCTGGAGTATTACCAAAAATTTCTCCGGCAACCTGCTTAATCTGGCCGATACTGTTTTTAATAGCCTTTAAAGCAAAACCATTGCTGCTGACTTCAATTTCAACCTTATCCCTATTCAGAGTTTTAAACTCACACTTTCTTAAATGAGCTCCAATGGATGGTTTTTTCAGGGTTATCAACTCAATTAGTCTTTGCCTGACTTTATCAAAAGGAGCATCTTTTGGAAAATCCTTTTTCAAATCCTCAGAATAATCAGCCGTGCCGGTTTTATGATCTGGTTTATGGTCTGGTTCAGAGTTCAGATCAGGATCAATTCTTTTATTCATTCTTTTATTCAGAGGTTCAGCAGGTTTTATATCATATTCAGAATCTTTTTTCACTACCTGTTTAAAACCATCCTCTTTAGTAATTTTTTTCAGACTATCGATTTTTTCAATCAAGGTCTCAATGGGCAGCGCCGGTTTAATCTGAAAAAATTTAATGAAAATCATTTCAAGAACCAGCCTTGGCTGAGCTGAAAATTTTATAGCAGCTTCCTGTTTAAATATCAGATCATATATCTGGCTTAAAAAAAGTTCGGAAACCTTTTCAACCTGTTTTTCCAGAAGTTTAATTTCATTTTGCGGTAAATCAACTACTTTTGAAGCCTGTCTGCCCATTTTAATTATCAACAAATTTCTAAAATGCAGAACCAATTCATTATACAGCTTTTTCATGTCCCGCCCATGGCTGTATATTTCATCAAACACTTTTAAAATTTTAGCAACTTCCCCGCTGAAAACAGCTGCTGAAATATCATGCAAAATCTTGCGGTCAATGCCTCCTAAAATATCCAGAACCCTGTTATGTTCCACTTTTTCAGAAAAAGACGAGGAAATAATCTGATCAAGTAGACTTAAAGCATCCCGCATGCTGCCGCCGGCTTCTCCGGCAATCAACCCAAGGCTTTCCAGTCCGACTTTAATCCCCTCTTTATCGCAAAGTTTTTGTAAATGGCTGATAATTGCTTTAGAACTAATCCGCCTTAAATCATGGCGCTGGCACCGGGAAAGAATAGTAATTGGAATTTTATCAGGCGCTGTAGTGGCAAACAGGAACATTATATGTGGAGGTGGTTCCTCCAGAGTTTTTAAAAGAGCATTAAAGGCGGCAATGGTAAGCATGTGTACTTCATCAATAATATAAATTTTATAGCGGCTGCGAACCGGCATATAATTTATATTGCCCCTTAATTCACGAATTTGTTCCACACTGTTATTAGAGGCTCCGTCAATCTCAAAAACATCTGCCGCGCTGCCGGAAGTTATTTCAATACAGCTTTGACATTTGTTGCAGGGCTCCGGCAAAGGCCCTTTTTCACAGTTCAGAGCTTTAGCCAAAATTCGGGCAATCGTTGTTTTGCCGGTTCCTCTTGGGCCTGTAAACAAAATTGCATGGGCAACCCGGTCGGCTGAAATTGTATTGGCCAGGGTTTGAGTGACATGATCCTGTTTAACAACTTCGGCAAATATCTGGGGTCGGTATTTTCGGGCAAGAACAAGATAGGACATAAAAAATTAAACCCTGCTCAAAAGGATATCAGTCAAAAGGATATCAGATGGTTTTAAAGAAAAATGGCGGAGAGAGAGGGATTCGAACCCTCGGTACCACTTGTGGCAGTACACACGATTTCCAGTCGTGCTCCTTCAACCAGCTCGGACATCTCTCCGTATCAATAAAGCTACTCGAAATGGCGGAGAGGGTGGGGTTCGAACCCACGATCCCGCTTGTGGCAGGATACCGCTTTTCGAGAGCGGAGCCTTCAGCCTCTCGGCCACCTCTCCATTTTTAATCTATTAAATATCTTACAAAAAAAAGATTTTGTAAAGATATTTATGGCAAACCCTGCTAACCTGAACTAAATAAAATCAGAAAATTTTGGTAAGACTCATAGCCCTTGTAAAAAAAACTGTCAATGAACTTTTAAGACCAGACTCAGAATAATAAATATATTATTCCTGATGTT
>JASFBJ010000385.1 GCA_030149585.1 Desulfobacterales bacterium
CTCTTTATAAAGACGATAAAAAAGGTCATTATCCGCTATACCCCGTCTGATTATTTTATCAAAATCATCAATATTAGCTATATTCAAAACAATATTTACACTTTTTTGCATGGCTGCCATGTTATCCATGGTTCGATGGCGATTGTTGATCAAAGTAACAAAGATATTGCGACGGGTCAGCATATTAAGCATTTCAAGATATATTAAAACACCATTACGATCCGGATCGCTTGTATCAAACATTTCATTGATAATAATCAAATCATAATTATTATACCGCATTTTTTTAAGGGCTTCACGTGTACTATTTACTTCGGTAATGCTGTACTCTAAAACGTCAAGAACTTCTGAAACCCTTTTTTTTAATTCCGGATCATGATCGCACAGCAAAACTGTTTTTCCCTCTTCTTCAACAAAATCAAAAGGTTTTTCCGAAGCATCATAATCATCAGTACCTGCTTCGGTAAAGCTGAAAAAATCTCCTATTTCATCCTCATTAATCTCTTTTTTTGGGGGAGGAGGCTCAATTACAAGTTTTGCCTTGCATTTAGGACATGGTAAAGAAACTGCTTTGCCCACTGGTAGTTTTTCATCTGCAATTTTAAATTTAGAGTTACAGGCATCACATATAATATCCATAATAAAACCCTCATCACTTGTTTATCCGTTTCCAAACGGGGCTACGACTTATCGTAATTAATGTCTACTTCCAGGTTTTCAATATCCGTGGTTGTCTCTCCGCGGGAACTTTTGACCGAATCAATGCCGCGCCCTGCAACACCCTTATGAGAAGCAAAGCTCATGGCGGTTTCCTGGGTAATCAGACCCTGTTCATATAAATCCACGATATAATCATCAAAGGTGGTCATGCCAAAGGGTTTTCCGGCCTGCATTATCTCATAAAAAGTTTTGCCCTCTGATTCACCATTTAAAATTGCATCTTTAACCCGCAGATTTGTCCCCATTATTTCAAAAGCGGCAATTCGTCCACCTCCAACCTTTGGCAGCAGTCGCTGGCTGACAACCCAGCGAATTGTATCAGCCAGGCGGATTCGGATTTGCTTTTCCTCTTCAATATTGAACATGCCCAGCAGTCTATTAATGGTTTGACCGGCATCAACCGTATGCAAGGTGGTTAAAACCAGATGACCGGTTTCAGCGGCACTTAAGCCGATTTCAACAGTTTCCCTGTCTCGCATCTCTCCAACCAGAATCACTTTCGGAGCCTGGCGCAAGGCTGCCCGCAACCCATGGGCAAAGGTATCAAAATCACTCCCGAGCTCGCGCTGATTAAAAGTAGATTTTTTATGGGGATGCTGATACTCAATTGGATCTTCAAGTGTTACCACATGAACCGACTTGTTTTCGTTAATTTCTTCCAAAACAGCAGCCAGGGAGGTTGATTTGCCTGAACCAGTGGCACCTGTCACAAAAACAATGCCGTTACGTTCTTGGGCTATTTTATGAAAACTTTCGGGAAGATCCATGTCCCGAATTGTTGGAATCTTTGATTCAAGCTGCCTAAGTACAATAGAATAGTATCCTGACTGCGAAAAGATGTTGACCCGAAAGCGGGCCTTGCCCGGAAGTGTGTATGATAAATCGCAGGAACCGGTATTTATAATGGTTTCCGTCAGCCGGCGATCCTGTCCAATCAGGTTAAGTGCTATGATTTCGGTTTGAAAAGGGGTCAGACGCTGAAAACTGGAACCTAAATTTACCGGAACCAGTTCACCTGAACTTTCCACTTGAAGAGGTTTGCCGACGGTAAGGTTAAGATCGGAAACATTGCTGTGCGAATCCAGCATGCGTGTCAAAATGTGATCAACTTCCTGTCTTTTCATATACACCCCTTAGATTTTTGTTAAATATTATGCCTCGGTAAAATCAGTAGGTGGTGCCTTTAACAAAGGCCTGAAACGGGCTTTATCATTGGCCTTGGTATATGCATCCTCAGCACTGATTTGCCCCTTATTATATAAATCCATGATAGCTTCATCAAGAAGCTGCATCCCGTATTTTTTACCGGTTTGCATCATTGATGGCAGCTGATGGGATTTACCCTCTCGAATTAGATTACGGACAGCCGGCGTGGCTATTAGAATTTCCAGAGCGGGCACTCTTCCTTTTTTGTCGAT
The DNA here is from genome assembly GCA_030149585.1 of Desulfobacterales bacterium. GTDB lineage: Bacteria > Desulfobacterota > Desulfobacteria > Desulfobacterales > JASFBJ01 > JASFBJ01. The sequence continues at coordinate 2,139 of JASFBJ010000385.1, forward strand.
CCTCTTAAAAAGGGTTTGAGCAATGACCGCCCGAATTCCATCGGAAAGGGTTGAACGTATCTGAGGCTGCTCATTTGCTGGAAAGACTTCTACAATACGATCAATGGTTTTTGGTGCACTGGTGGTATGCAGGGTGGAAAAAACAAGATGACCGGTGGAAGCCGCCTCAATAGCCAGGGAAATAGTTTCCAGATCCCGCATCTCACCAACCAGAATAATATCCGGATCCTCACGCAGGGCTCCTCTAAGGGCTGCTGTGAAAGATTTGGTATGTTGGCCGATTTCCCTTTGATTGACGATACAATCCTTGCTTTTATGAACAAATTCAATGGGATCCTCAATCGTAATAATATGGTCGCTTCGGCTTTTATTTGCCACATCAAGAATTGCCGCCAGAGTTGTTGATTTACCACTGCCTGTTGGGCCGGTCACAAGTACCAAGCCTCTTGGCAAAGAGGCCAGCTTGGAAATAACAGAGGGTAAACCCAGTTTTTCAGCGCTCATAATTTCACTGGGGATTTCTCTGAAAACAGCTCCAATGCCGTTATGCTGCATAAAAAAGTTTGATCTATAACGGGCCAAACCAGGAATTTCATAACCAAAATCAACATCACCGGTCTCTTCAAAAACTTTAATTTTATCTTCAGCGGTTATTTCATAGAGCATACTGCGCAGGTCATCATTATCCAAAACCTTATACTTTACTCTTTCAATATCCCCATGAATTCTGATAGCAGGTGGTTGCCCGGCAGCCAGATGCAAGTCTGAAGCCCCTTGATC
>JASFBJ010000386.1 GCA_030149585.1 Desulfobacterales bacterium
GGGTGTAATACAAAAAAGTGGGAATATTTAAAAAGAGTATCAGGCCAGACAAAGTCCTGGACTCGGCGCTGTCACATGTGTAATATGCAAGGCCATGGACTGGCCGTTAAAAATACAGGGGCGCTATCTTACAGAAACGGAGGTAAACGAAGTTCGGACTTTTCTTGAAAATCATCCGTCATGGAATCGAACACGTTTATCTAAGGAGTTGTGTAAGCATTGGGACTGGAAGCGCTCAGACGGCCAGATTAAAGACATGGCCTGCCGTGAACTTCTCCGTAAACTTGAGTTTCGCGCCCTGATAAAACTTCCCGCACGTCAAAGTACCGGTCCGGGCCGGCTTCCAACAATTGAACCTGTAGAGGTTAACCAAAATCCAATATCGTGTTTGCTGTCGGACATCAAGCCTGTAAAGGTAGTAAATGCTAGGAATTACACTGAATACGAGAAAGCTTTCAACTACCTCGTTAAGAAATATCACTACCTCAGCTATGGACGACCCGTTGGGCAGAATATGAAATATCTGATTCTTGGGCAAGATGGACGCTTTCTGGGTTGTTTGCTTTTTGGAGCCGCTGCCTGGAAAATTGAGGCCCGAGACCGATGGATAGGCTGGGCGGCGAGTGTCCGCGAGCGAAATCTTGGTTTGATTTGCAACAACACACGCTTTTTGATTTTGAACTGGGTTAAGATCCCTCATCTTGCCAGTCATGCTCTTGGATCTTGCCTGCGCCGTTTGCCACGAGATTGGAAACGGCGCTATGGAACTGAGATAGCCATGGTAGAGACATTCGTCGATACGACACGCTATTTCGGAACTTGCTACAAAGCCTCGAATTGGATCAAGATTGGTCAGACAAAAGGGCGAAGCCGTCAGGATTGCAACAATAAACTCAAGGTTCCAATCAAAGACATTTTAGTCTATCCCTTACGACGTGATTTTCGTAAGGTGCTACTTGCAAGAGAATAGTTCAGCGCAGGTCATAACTTCGAAAGGATCGGAGCCGTGACCGTAGATAGTGTAATAACGTCAGTTCTGGGTATAGAAGATTTTGCAGGGTACGAGCAAAATGTGTATGAAAAATATCAGGAAATAGCGGAACGTGAAATTATCACGAAGCTTAACGCGCTTCTGTCCAACAGTATATTCCTGAAGATATTGAAACAATGGGGTGCTCAATGTGCCTGTGGTTTTCTCGAATATCGTGAAATAACGATTCGACTGAAGTCTGGACGACAATGGAAAGTTCTGTCGCCTGTTTTCCTCAAGGCAAAGCCAAAGAGAAAACGCGGAAGATCACCGAAACGACAAAAAGGCGCCCTGCGGCATTTGGGTCTGGAGTTGCTTGGGATCATAAAACGAATAAGCCCGGCGTTGATAGAAATTTGCGTGTCCATGGCTGTTCTCTGCCCTTCTTTTGAAGTAGCCGCCAATGCTTTACGTGGTTTGGGAATAGCGATGAATGAGCACCTTCTACAAAATATCACCTTACGATTTGCCGGGTTGGCCAAAAATGTCAGAATCGAATGTAATGGCGATCCTGCATGGCAGAAACCAGGCATTAAAATTCTGATTTGTGTTGATGGCGGTCGTATTCGCGAACGACGTAAAAAACGAGGCAAGCGCAAGAAAGGTCAAAAAAGACAGGGCTATCACACGGATTGGTTTGAGCCAAGGTTGCTCACTATCAGTCAATTTGATGAAAACGGCAAAAAAATAAAATCCATCACCCCCATCCTTGATGGATCATGCGGTAGTTTTGATGATTTTTTTGAACTGCTCAAGGAATACCTTTTATGGATAAACCTTGATGAGGCCACAGAAATTGTTTTTAGCGCTGATGGCGGAAATGGCATTTGGTCGAGGATTGACAATCTCATTAGTGAACTGGATCTGATTAACGCGAAACGGATTTTGGACTACACACATGCAAAACAGAATATCAATATCGTGAAAAAAATAGTCTCCGATGCTCTGAAATTGTCAAGCAAGGAAATTCGAAATCTCTCCACGCAGATTCGGGAATTGCTCTGGAATGGGAATATTGACGGGATTGCCGATCTTGTCAGAGAAAGGCTAAACGGAAAAAGAAAAGCGCCAAAGGCCGCTTTGAAAAAGCTGAATGATTATTTTGGGGATCACTCCAAATTTCAATATAAAACGTTCCGAGATAACGGTCTCCCCACCGGTAGCGGTACTGTTGAAAGTGCCATTCGCAGAGTTATCAATTTACGGATCAAGGGAACGGGATTGTTTTGGAAGCGGGAACATGCGGAGAACATAATCTTTCTCCGTTCATTAGTCCTGACCGGAAAGCTGAGAAATGCTTGTCGAAAAGCGTTGGGAGTAGTAAGAAATATGTTTGATAACAATATCATCGGGGATTTGTCATTGGCAGGTTACTCTGTGTAACTTTTTTGTATTGCACCCCCCCCAGTTCTTCGATCTCAACCGTACCCAAACCCTCAAACATGGGGAGGACAGTGTTCATAGAGACTTTGAATTGCCGTGAAATCTGGCGGCACAACAGGGATAAACTCCCTTGTTGCATCCCCTTATCAAAACCGATCCTTTCCACACTGGAAACATATTCCATTTTTGTCTCCTCGTTGTACAGGGACAGGTAATATTTGTCGGTGATGACGCCCGGCATGGCACGGGCATCGTTTACGGCGGTTTTGAGATCCGGGATACACCGGTCTTTATAGTCGTCAATCCCGATGATCAGGGCCCGGTAGTTCAACATTCCTTTTTCATGGATTGAGAATTTAGAAGTTCTGACAATTTTGTTGTCATATCTCTTGTCCTCCTTAAAATGTAAAAACCTTTTTTATTGAATCTCAATACTCGTGTTTAATCAAATAAAGGTGTGAAAATTGAAAAAACCAGATTTGGGAATCTGTCAAA
>JASFBJ010000387.1 GCA_030149585.1 Desulfobacterales bacterium
AAAAAAGGAAAAAATAATGGCCATTATACTTGGTAAATATTTTGACGATTTTACTCAAGGCGAAAAACTGGTGACCCTTGGCAGAACAATAACCGAAACCGATATCGTCAATTTTTCCGGTTTCAGCGGAGATTTCAATCCCCTTCACACTGACGCTGAATTTGCGGCTACTCAGACTTTTAAAGGCAGAATAGCCCATGGTATGTGCGGGTTTTCAATTGCCACTGGTCTTTTAATCCGTCTTAATATTTTTGAAGGTACGATTCTGGCCTTTTTCGGCATTGAGAACTGGCGCTTTGCAGCTCCTATTATGATTGGCGATACAATTCATGTGGTTGCCACGGTTGCCGAAAAAAAGGAAACAAAAAAGCCGGACCGTGGTCTGGTATTTTTGGATCTTGAAGTGATCAATCAAAAAAATAAGCTCACCATGGGGGGCAGGATGCTTACCATGGTGTTGAAAAAACCGGCATAAGTATGAAATCTTAACAGCTATAAACTTTTTATATCCATGTTGGCAAAAGGAGAGATTTCCCATGAGAGCAGGAATTATAGGTGTCGGGCAGATCAAGTCCGAAGAGTGTAAAAAGGATGTTTTCAGCGATCAAAGTACTTTGATCGCCAAGGCAGCCTTAGCAGATGCGGCCATTGAAATCGGAGATATCGATAATGTGGTACTGGGAGAGTATGATCTGGTGACAGGCCGGACTGCCGCCCATATGTATACAATTATGGGAGCCGGCGGATTTCTCAAAGATGAACTCAGAATCAATGATGACGGTCTTTTTGCTCTTGCCCAGGCCTATGCGGGTATTATGTCGGGTTCCTTTGAAAAGACCCTGGTGCTTTCCACCGGGATATCTTCTGAAGGGCCCCAGGAACTCATTACCAATATGCGTCTTGACCCGTTTTTTCACCGTCATCTGGGGCTTCATGAAAAAATGGCAACTGCCATGCAGGCTTTGCAATACAGGGAAAAATATCAGGTCTCGGAAGAGTTAAGCGCTAAAATAGCCGTTAAAAACCGCAATAACGCAAAGGTCAATCCATATGCCCATCTTGACCAGGGTCTTAGTATAGATGAGGCACTTGAGGCTGATTTTGACTGCTGGCCATTAAGAATTACAGAGCGGGCTCCCTGGTCTGATGGTGGTTGTGCCCTGATACTGGCAAGCGAAGCTTATGCAAGAAGGGTTTGTCAAAATCCGATCTGGATTTCGGGCCTTGGCTGGTCAAATGAAACCTATTATATGGGAGATAAGGACCTCACCCAACTGACCTCTGTAAAATATGCAGCTCAAAGGGCATATAAAATGGCGGGAATCAAAAATTCTGCGACAGAGATAGATATTGCTGAATTATTTGATTTAACAACCTATCATGAGATGATGACCTGTGAAGCCCTGGGCTTTTGCGAGAAAGGTAAAGGCAAATATCTGGCAGATGAGGGATTTACCGAAATAGGAGGCCAATTGCCTGTGAATCCTTCAGGGGGTGTGCTTTCTTCCAACCCCATGTCAGCCAGTGGTTTAACCCGTCTGGTGGAATGTGTTTTACAACTCCAGGGACGGGCAAGCGATCATCAAGTGCCGGATGCGGCAACAGGATTGGCCCAGAGTATTTCCGGCTATGGTGCCCAAAGGGCCTGTACGGTTATTGTGAGGAGGTAAAAAATTATGAAAAGAGTAGCAGTTGTGGGCGTAGGTCAAACAAAATTTGTATCACAACGTAAAGATGCCATTCATCCGGAGGTTGCTCATGAAGCTGCCCTGGCAGCCATTGAAGACGCTGGAATTCCAATAGAGGAAGTTGAGGCCCTGACCGTCGGCACTATGGATCCCTTTGATGGGATTGATTGTTGCGACCGATGGTTTTCCGGTGCGGCTGGAGGATTTAACAAGCCGGTTATCAGAATCAATACAGCCGGAGCTACGGGAATGTCAACCGGCATAGCCGCTTATGAACAGGTGGCTTCAGGATTATTTGATATTGTCATGGCCGTTGGCGAACAACGGGTTGGAGAATGCCATGATGCTCAATCTTTGCTGAATACTTGTATGTGTCCCTACCATGAACGAGCTTTGGGAGCCGGTGCAGTACTTTTGGGAACTTTCCCGGCTACCCGGCATATGCATAAATTCGGCAGCACAAATGAACAGCGGGCACTGTCTGCTGTTAAGGCCCATCAAAATGCCATGAATAATCCCCATGCCCATCTTCAATTCGAAGTAACAGTGGACCAGGTTCTTAATTCGCCTATAGTTGAATGGCCCTTAAGATTGATGGAATGTTGTCCCCGTTCAGATGGGGCAGTGGGTGTAATTTTTGCTTCCGAAGATGTAGCAAAAAAAATTACCGATCGACCAGCCTGGGTCAATGGTGTATCTTCAATTGCCGATGGCCCGTTTTTCGGAGACCGGCCAGATGTTTCTTACCGCGCTGCATTGGCAATCGCCGGTCGGAGGCTTTTTGACAAATGCGGGATTAAAAATCCCTTAAAAGATATTGATGTGGCCGAACTTTATATTCCTTTTACTACTATGGAGATCATTCAGGCCGAAGCTTTGGGCTTTTGTGAAGAGGGCCAGGGAGGCCGCCTGCTGGAAGAGGGTATAACATGGATGGGAGGCGAGATGCCGATTTGCCCCTCAGGCGGTGTTTTATGCACCAACCCCATTGGCGCTACAGCATTGATCAGAGCTGCAGAAGCTGCCATTCAGGTAATGGGCAAAGGTGGTAAACGGCAGGTGCCGAATGTGGAAACCGCATTAGCATCTGGATTAGGTGGAATGGTTCAATTTCATACATTAATGCTATTTGGTTCAGAACCCAGATAAATTATTAAGAACTAAGGGTTCGCTCAAAAATAAGTTGGCAATTTTAAGTGTTGAGGCGCCAGGCTGG